>JBFGZP010000042.1:0-15785 GCA_041586695.1 Thauera sp. | reverse complement strand
GTCGGTCTCCGCCGGATTTCTGCCAATGCGAGGAATGAGTGCCGGAAAGGAAAGCGGCAAGCTCGCGCCCGTCGAGGGGGACGCGAGCTTGCAGGACACACGCGAGGCCGATTACTCGGCTGTCTGCCTGATCAGATCCCTGGCACCGTCGAGCATGGCCTGGCCAGGGTAGCCCTTGCCGTCCATCTCCTTCACCCAGTCGGCGGCGATGTCGTCGCCGATCTTGCGCCAGGCGGCCAGTTCGGGGGCCGGGATGGTATTGAACTGGTTGCCGCGATCCACCGCCAGCTGGCGGGCCGCCGGGGCCGATTCGTCCCACACGCGACCGATCATGGCCGAGAAATCAGCGCCCGAGTTGGCGTCGATGACCTTCTTCAGGTCGTCCGGCAGGCTCTCGTACTTGGCCTTGTTCATCGCGATGACGAAGACCGCGGTATACAGCGCCGGCTCCGCCGGATCGGTTTCGGAATGGTACTTCGTCAGCTCGTGCAGCTTCACCGCCGGGATCACTTCCCAGGGCAGCACGTAGCCGTCGATGACACCCTTGGACACCGCCTCGGTCACCGAAGGCAGCGGCATCGCCACCGGCGACGCGCCGAAGGCGGCCAGCATCTTGTTGGTGAGGCGGGTCGGCGCGCGCATCTTCAGGCCCTTGAAGTCCGCCAGCGAGGTGATCGGCCGCTTGATGCCGTGGACGAAGCCTTCGTCATGGACATGGAAGGCGAGCGGCTTCACCTGGGCGAAATCCTTCTCGCCGAATTTCTCCACGTAATTTCACAGCGCACGGCTGGCGCGCTCCGCCTTCCTGGTCATGAACGGCAGCTCGAACGCCTCCACCGACGGGAAGCGGCCGGGGTTGTACCCCGGCAGGGTCCACACGATGTCGGCCACCCCGTCCGCCGCCTGCTGGTAGAGCTGCGGCGGGGTGCCGCCGAGCTGCATCGCCGGGTAGATCTGGCACTGCATTCGATTGGCCGATTCGGCGGCGATCTTCTCGCACCAGGGCAGCAAGACCTTCTGGTGCGACAAGGCGCTCGGCGGCCAGAAATGCGCCACTTTCAGCGTGACCTCCTGCGCACTGGCCGGGGCACCAAGAAGCGCCGCGGTGGCGGCGAACAGGCTCAGGACGATTCCTCTCTTCATGCGTCTCTCTCCTCGAAAATCCGGTTTGAATCAGGATGGTGAAGCTGCCCGTTCCCGCCGTCTGTGCGGCACTGTGGGAACGGGCGGAACTGTTGCGCCTTCAGCCCGGCAGCGAAGCCACGGTGTTCTCGATGGTGCCGAAGATGCTCTTGCCCTCGGCATCGAACATCTCGATGCGCACGACGTCGCCATTACGCATGAAGGGCGTTGCCGGCTTGCCCTGCTCGATGGTCTCGTAGGTGCGGACCTCGGCCAGGCAGCAATAACCCACGCCGCCGTGGTCGATCGACGAGCCCCACAGGTCGCCCTGCTTGTTCGAGACCGTGCCCGAACCGATGATCGAGCCTGCCTCGAGCTCACGTGTCTTCGCCACATGGGCGACGAGCTGGCCGAAGTCGAAGGTCATGTCGAGCCCCGCGTTGGGCTTGCCGAAGAGCTTGCCGTTCAGATGCACCGTCAGCGGCAGGTGGACCTTGGCGTCCTTCCAGGCCGCGCCGAGTTCGTCCGGCGTCACCGCCACCGGGCTGAAGGCGCTCGCGGGCTTGCTCTGGAAGAAGCCGAAGCCCTTGGCCAGTTCGTTCGGGATCAGGTTGCGCAGCGAAACGTCGTTCACCAGCATCACCAGGCGGATCGCTCTCGCCGCCGCTTCGGGCGTCGTACCCAGCGGCACGTCGCCGGTGACCACGGTGACCTCGGCCTCGAAGTCGATGCCCCAGGCTTCATCCGCGATCACCTTGTCGCGCGGGCCGATGAAGCTGTCCGAGCCGCCCTGGTACATCAGCGGATCGGTGTAGAAGGACGCCGGCACCTCGGCGTTGCGCGCCTTGCGCACGAGCTCGACGTGATTGATGTAGGCCGAGCCATCCGCCCACTGGTAGGCGCGCGGCAGCGGCGAGGCGCACGCGGCCTCGTCGAAGGGCTGGGAATCGACCGCGCCGCTGTTGAGCGCCTCGTAGACCTGACGCAGTTGCTGCTCGCACGTCGCCCAGTCGTCGAGCGCAGCCTGCAGCGTGCGCGCGATCGCCGGCACGGCGCGACAGCGGTCGAGATCGCGGCTGACGACCACCAGGGTGCCGTCGCGGCCGCCTTGCTTGAGCGTGGCGAGTTTCACTTGAACATCTCCTTGTAGCTGCCGTCGTGCATCCAGGCGGCGTGTTTCGGCGCCTTCTTCGTCCGCGCCCATTCTTCGAGCATGTCCCACTTGACCTTGTCGAGCGCCTCGAGCATCGCCGGCGGCGCCGTGTTGGCCGCCAGTTCGAGGCGATGGCCGTTGGGATCGAAGAAGTAGATCGACTGGAACAGCGCGTGGTCGGTCGGCCCGAGCACTTCGACCCCTTCGGCCTCCAGGCGCGCTTTCGTCGCCATCAGCACGTCCATCGACTCGACCTGCAACGCCAGGTGCTGGGTCCACAGCGGGGTGTTCGGGTCGCGTCCCATCTCCGGGCGGGTGGGCAGTTCGAAGAAGGCGAGCACGTTGCCCATGCCTGCGTCGAGGAAGATGTGCATGTAGGGGTCGGCCTCGCCGGTTGACGGCACGGCGTCCTCGGCGATCGACAGCACCAGCTTCATGTCGAGGTGCTTCTCGTACCAGCGCGCGGTTTCGAGCGCGTCCTTGCAGCGATAGGCCACGTGGTGGATCTTCTGGATCAGCATGTTCGCTCCGTATTCGTGAAATCGGTTCAGACGCCTTCGCGGGCGATCTTCATCGCTTCGCGCAGCACCGAGATGTCGCCAATGTGATTCGCCAGCAGCAGGATCAGTCGCGCGTTGACCATCGCGCTCTGTTCATCGCTGAGGTCGAGGTGGGTGTCGATCAGCGCCTCGTAGAAGTCGTCCCCGGGCGAAAACGCGCGGAAGTAGCGCTTGCCGGGCTCGTGCAGGTTCGCTTGGGTGTTCAGGGCCATGATTCGCTCCTTCAGGCGTTGCAGGTGGCGCGCGCAAGGGCGACGCGCACTTTGTCGGCGTCGAGGGCGCGCCAGCGCGCCGCGACGTGCTGGTCGGGCCGCAGCAGATAGGTTGTGCCGGGTTCGAGGTCGTAGCGTTCGGCGATCCGTCCCTTGGTGTCGATCACCGTCTTCAGCCCGCCGGGCGCGGTGCCGCGGGTGGCGACGACGATCGGCTCGATTGCCAGCGGGCCGTCGGCGAGCGCCGCCAGCGCCTTCACCGTGGCGCCGTCGAGGGCAGAGGCATCGGGCGCGTGGTGCAGCAACTGGAAGCGGTTGCCGGCGACCTTGAGCAACCACTGCTCGCCGCCGGCGGTCTCGATCGGGGCGTCGTCCATCGGCGCGCCGGGCACCATGTTGCCGGCGAACAGCTCCGCATCTGGCGTATTCAAGCTCGAATCGGCGAGGAAGCTCGGCACCGACAGGCGGCCGGAATTGACCAGCGCACGGGCAAACGGGAAATGCTCGGCCAGACCCAGCACCGCGTTGCGGAAGGTCTTGCTGGTCGGGCTCTTGGGCGTGATGAAGTCGGTCGAGCGGGTCGAGTTCATGATGTTCTCGTCCGCTGCGAAGCCGCGCTCCTCGCTGTAGGTGTCGAGCAGGGTCGGCGGCGCCTTGCCGTCCATAACCAGCTTGAGCTTCCAGGCCAGGTTGTCGGCGTCCTGGATGCCCGAATTCGCGCCGCGGGCGCCGAAGGGCGACACCTGGTGGGCCGCATCGCCCACGAACAGCACGCGACCATGGTTGAAGCTGTTCATGCGCCGGCACTGGAAGGTGTAGACGCTGACCCATTCGAGCTCGAACTCGCGCTCGTCGCCGAGCATCGCCTTGATGCGCGGGATGACGTTTTCTGGCTTCTTTTCCTGCTCCGGGTCGGCCTGCCAGCCGAGCTGGAAGTCGATCCGCCACACGTTGTCGGCCTGGCGGTGCAGCAGCACCGACTGGTTGGGGTGGAAAGGCGGATCGAACCAGAACCAGCGCTCGGTCGGGTATTCCGCCTTCATGACCACGTCGGCGATGAGGAAGCGGTCCATGAATATCTTGCCCTCGACCTCGAGCCCCAGCATGTGCCGGATCGGGCTGCGTGCGCCGTCGGCCGCCACCAGCCAGTCGGTCGTGAGCGTATAGGCGCCATCGGGTGTCTCCACCCGCAGCGTCGCCTTGTCCGCGGCCGGCGTCACCGCGATGACGCTGCTATTGAAGCGCATTTCCAGGTTCGGCAACTGCTGCGCGCGCTTCACCAGGTAGTCTTCGAGATAGTACTGCTGCAGGTTGATCATGCCCGGGCGATGGTGATCCGGCTCCGGACAGAGATCGAACTTGAACACTTCCTCCTCGCGGAAGAAGGTGCGCCCGACGTTCCACGACACGCCCTTCTGCACCATCTCCTCGCCGCAGCCGAGGCGGTCCATCACCTCGAGCGCGCGCTTGGCGTAGCACACGCCGCGCGAGCCCAGCGACACGGTGTCGTCGTTGTCGATCAACAGCACGCGCTGGCCCTGCTGGGCGAGGTCGATCGCCGTGGTCAGGCCGACGGGACCCGCTCCGACGATGACGATCGGATAGTGGCCGTCACGCCCTTCGGCGATTTCCGGCGGACGGGTGTACTCGAACCTGGGATATTGAAACGTGCTCAGCACGGCTGTCTCCTCCTGTAAATTCGTTCGCGCCGGCGCCGCCTTGCTGGTCGCGTGTCGCCGACATCGTGCGCCCCGCCCGCGGCGGGCGAGCGCCTCTCGTCTCTCGGTGGGCGGACACTCTCCGGGCGCGGGCCAAGACCCGCCGGGAGCGTCGCGGGGCGGCGCACGCCGGCCCCGCCGGGCACGTCACTCCTGCAGCGCGTGCCACATCTGCTGGTCGCGCTCGGCTGTCCAGATGCGCGGGTCGCGGATGCCGCTGGCTTCGTCGTGGGCGCGGGTGACATCGAACGGCAGGCAGTGCTCGTAGATGAAGACCTGGCCGAACTTCGGGTCCATGTTCTTGCGCGCCAGGGCCATCGTTCCCTTCAGGTCGAGACCCTGTGCGACTGCCTCCTGGGCGCTGCGATACAGCGTGGAGACGAAATCGCGGGTGTAGGCGAGGCCGGCCTTCACCTTCTCCGGCGTCATCAGCGCCGGGCCGCGACCGGGCACGAGCTTGTCGAATTCCATCGCCGCCAGGTTGTCGAGCGTCTGCGGCCAGTCGGCCAGGTAGGCGTCGCCGGTGTAGCAGGCGGCGTCGGCCTCGACCAGGTCGCCCGAGAAGCAGATCTTCTGCGACGGCAGGTGGACGATGGTGTCGCCCTTGGTGTGACCGCGACCGAGCTGCTCGATCCTGACCTCGAGCTTGCCCAGCCACAGCGTCATCTGGCCCTTGAAGGTGATCGTCGGCCAGGTCAGGCCGGGCACGCTCTCGACGGCGTCGAACAGGCGCGGGAAACGTCCGATCTCGGAATCCATGTCCTGCTGGCCGCGCTCGACGATGAGGTCGTAGGTGTCCTGGCTGGCGATGATCTGCTCCAGGCCTTCGTCCTTGTAGCCCGAGGCGCCGAGCACGCGGACCGCGTGGTAGTGGGTGAGCACCACGTACTTGATCGGCTTGTCGGTGATCTCGCGCACCTTGGCGATCACGCCCTGCGCCGCCACCGGGGTGGCAGTGGCGTCGATGATCATCACCGCGTCGTCGCCGATGATGATGCCGGTGTTGGGGTCGCCCTCGGCGGTGTAGGCGTAGGCGTTGTCGGACAGCTTGTCCCAGCTGATCCGCTTCTCTTCGATGTCGGCCTGGGATGCGAACTGTTTTGCGCTCATGGATCTGGTCTCCGTTGATCGATTGATGGGGTGAATGCTAGAGGAAAATTTGTTAATGGTCAATAGATTCGCTATTGTCAAATACGCATCACAACCCACTTGGGCGCGGCGCACGTCGCGTCCCGGATCGAAGCTGCTAACATCTCGCGCCACGCAGGAGGGGACATGTCGGACAAGAGGGGAACCGAGAAGAACAAGCGCGCCGGCGGGTTGACCGCCGCGGAAACACCGGCCGAAGACTCGCGCAGCGCCGGGCGCCGCGGCATCCAGTCGATCGAGGTCGGCGGCACGCTGCTGCAGGCGCTGGTGCGCAAGGGCGCGCCGATGATGCTCAAGGACCTCGCCCGCGACGCCGGCATGCCGGCTGCGAAGGCCCACCCATACCTCGTCAGCTTCGGCAAGCTCGGCCTCATCGAGCAGGACGCCCTCACCGGCCGCTACGGCCTCGGCCCCTTCTCGCTGCAGATGGGCCTGACCGCGCTGCACGCGCTCGACCCGCTCAAGGCTTCGATGGCGGCGGTCTCGGCACTCGCCGACGACATCCAGCTCAATGTCGCCATCGCCGTGTGGGGCAACCTCGGCCCCACCATCGTCCACATCGAGGAGTCGAGCAAGCCGATCCACGTGAACATGCGCCCGGGAACGGTGATGACGCCGCTGTTGCTGTCGGCTACCGGACGGGTCTTCGCCGCCTTCCTGCCCGAGCGCATCGTCAGCCCGATCGTGCAGGACGAACTCGCGCATTTCGCCGCCGCCCCCGACCAGCCCGCACCACGCATGTCGCAACGCCATGCCGACAAGGTCCTCACCGAAGTGCGCGAACACCGCCTCGCTCGCGCGCTCGGCAACCCCATCCCGGGCATCAACGCCTTTTCCGCGCCCATCTTCGACAACGGCGGCAACATCGCCCTCGCCATCACCGCGATGGGGCCTGCAGGCAGCTTCGACACCGAATGGGACGGCGCCACGGCGACACGCGTCAGAGCGTGCGCCGAGGCCATCGGCCTACGCCTGGGGAACACCTCCCGAAAGACCTGAGCACGCGATTTCGACGCCACTTTTCCCGGGCGCCACAGCGGGCGCGGCAGGGGTTTCCGCATTGCCCTCCAGGCATAGGGACTTTCCCTAGAATCATTGCGTGGCGCGGCGCGGCGCCTGATACTGGAAGTCCGAGCCAGCCTCGTTCCAAGCGTTTGCACGACTGCCGCATGCGCCCAGTCGTCCGCGACGGAGTGGCTGTGCCGCTCGAAACCGTCGATCAATTTCGGAGTTATCCAATGAAGATTGTCAAGACCACGCTGACCTCCGTCGTCGCCGCAGCGGCGCTCGGAATGTCCGCCCAGGCCAGTGCCGGCACCACCCTGGATGCCGTGACCAAGAAGGGTTTCGTCCAGTGCGGCGTCAGTGACGGCCTGCCGGGCTTTTCCTATGCGGACGCGAAGGGCGCCTACAAGGGCATCGATACCGACGTCTGCCGCGCGGTGGCGGCGGCCCTGTTCGGCGATGCGAGCAAGGTGCGCTTCACCCCGCTGACCGCCAAGGAACGCTTCACCGCGCTGCAGTCGGGCGAAGTCGATGTCCTGTCGCGCAACACCACGTGGACGAGTTCGCGCGACAGCGGCATGGGCCTGAATTTCGCCGGCGTCACCTACTACGACGGCCAGGGTTTCCTGGTGAGCAAGAAGCTCGGCGTCAAGAGCGCCAAGGAGCTCGACGGCGCCGCGGTGTGCATCCAGGCCGGCACCACGACCGAGCTGAACCTGTCGGACTACTTCCGCAGCAGCAACATGAAGTACACCCCGATCACCTACGACAAGTCCGACGAGACCGTGAAGGCACTCGAGGCCGGACGCTGCGACGTGCTTACCTCGGACCAGTCGCAGCTCTACGCCCAGCGCATCAAGCTCGCCGACCCCGATAGCTACGTGGTGCTCCCGGAGGTCATCTCGAAGGAGCCCCTCGGCCCCGCGGTGCGCCAGGGTGATCCGGAGTGGTTCAACATCGTGCGCTGGTCGCTGTTCGCCATGATCAACGCCGAAGAGCTCGGCGTCACCTCGGCCAACGTCGAGGACCTGGCGAAGAACTCGACCAATCCCGACGTACGCCGCCTGCTAGGCGCCGACGGCGAGTATGGCAAGGAGCTCAAGGTTCAGAAGGACTGGGCGGTAAAGATCGTCAAGCAGGTCGGCAACTACGGTGAGGTCTTCGAACGCAACGTCGGCGCCGGCAGCGAACTGAAGATCGAGCGCGGCCTCAACGCATTGTGGTCGAAGGGCGGCCTGCAGTACGCCCCGCCGGTCCGCTAAGCGCCAGGGCGCCAGCGCCGCGCGGCGCTGGCGCCCGTTTCACGGTTTTCAATGCTACCGACGAGGCCAGCCATGCAGAATCCGCAAGACGGGTCGTCTGTGCGCGGCTCGATCCTGACCGATCCGAAAATTCGCGCCTGGGTGTTCCAGATCCTCGCCGTCATCGCCGTCGTGGCGACCGGTTGGTACCTGTTCCACAATACCCAGAGCAATCTCGCCCAGCGCGGCATCACCTCCGGCTTCGGCTTTCTCGACAACAGCGCCGGCTTCGGCATCCTGCAGTCGCTCGTCGACTACAGCGAGGCCGACACCTACGGCCGCGTCTTCCTCGTCGGCCTGCTCAATACCCTGCTGGTATCGGCTCTCGGGATCGTCATCGCCACCCTCATCGGCTTCGTGCTCGGTGTGGCGCGCCTGTCGCACAACTGGCTGATCAGCCGGCTGGCGACCCTCTATATCGAAATCTTCCGCAATATTCCGCCGCTGCTGCAGATCTTCTTCTGGTACTTCGCCGTGTTGCGCGCCATGCCGGCGCCGCGCAACAGCCTCAGCGTGGGCGAGGCGGTGTTCCTCAATATCCGCGGCCTTTACATCCCGGCGCCGATCGCCACCGAGGGCTACGGGCCGTTCATCGCCGCCATCCTCGTCGCCATCGTCGCCTGCGTCGCCATCGGACGCTGGGCAAAGGCACGGCGCGAGGCCACCGGCCAGATCTTTCCGGTGCTGTACTCCTGCCTCGCCATCATCTTGTTGGTGCCGACCCTGACCGGCCTCGTGTTCGGCAGCCCCTTCACCTGGAGCGTGCCGGAGCTGACCGGCTTCAACTTCACCGGCGGCTGGGTGGTGATCCCGGAACTGTTCGCGGTGACCGTGGCGCTGAGCATCTACACCGCCGCGTTCATCGCCGAAATCGTACGTTCGGGCATCCAGGCGGTGAGCCACGGACAGACCGAGGCTGCGCGCTCGCTGGGTCTGCGCAACGGACCGATCCTGCGCCTGGTGATCATTCCGCAGGCGATGCGCGTCATCGTCCCGCCGCTCACCAGCCAGTACCTGAACCTGGTGAAGAACTCTTCGCTGGCCGCCGCGGTCGGCTATCCGGACCTGGTGTCGGTGTTCGCCGGCACGGTGCTCAACCAGACCGGCCAGGCGATCGAGACCATCGCCATCACCATGTCGGTATACCTGGCGATCAGCCTCAGCATCTCGGTGCTGATGAACTGGTACAACAAGCGCATCGCGCTGGTGGAGCGATAGGCCGATGAACGTACATACCTTCAAACCCGACCAGCGGCCGCCGACGATGTCGATCGGCGCGGTGGCCTGGCTGCGCGAGCACCTGTTCTCGAACTGGTTCAACAGCCTGCTCACCTTCTTCGCCATCTACCTGATCTGGCTGCTGATTCCGCCGGCTATCAGGTGGGCACTGATCGACGCCGACTGGACCGGCACGACGCGCACCGACTGCAGCGGCGAGGGTGCGTGCTGGGTGTTCATCAAGGTGCGCATCGAGCAGTTCATGTACGGCTTCTACCCGGAGCAGCTGCGCTGGCGGGTGGACCTCACCGTCGTCGCGGTCATCCTCGGCGCGGCGCCGCTGTTCGTCCGCGCCATGCCGAAGAAGCTCGTCTATGGGCCGATCTACCTGCTGGCCATTCCGCTGATCTCATTCTGGTTGCTGCATGGCGGCTTCTTCGGCCTCGAGGAGGTTCCGACCAGCAAGTGGGGCGGCCTGATGCTCACGCTGGTGATCGCCGTCGTCGGCATCGCCGGTGCCATGCCGCTGGGCGTGCTGCTCGCGCTCGGGCGTCGCTCCGACATGCCGGCGATCCGCGTCATCTGCGTCACCTTCATCGAGTTCTGGCGCGGCGTCCCGCTGATCACCGTGCTGTTCATGTCGTCGGTGATGCTGCCGCTGTTCCTGCCCGAGCAGATCAGCATCGACAAGCTGCTGCGCGCGCTGATCGCGGTGGTGCTGTTCGAAGCCGCCTATATCGCCGAGGTCGTACGCGGCGGCCTGCAGGCCATTCCCAAGGGCCAGTACGAGGCGGCCGCCGCGATGGGCCTGGGCTACTGGCGCGCGATGGGCCTGGTGATCCTGCCACAGGCACTGAAGCTGGTGATCCCGGGCATCGTGAACACCTTCATCGCCTTGTTCAAGGACACCAGCCTGGTGATCATCATCGGCCTGTTCGACGTCTTCAACAGCATCCACCAGGCCACCGTCGACCCGGCATGGCTGGGGCTGGCCACCGAGGGCTACGTATTCGCCGCCCTGCTTTACTGGATCTTCTGTTTCAGCATGTCCCGCTACTCGATGCGCCTCGAGCGCCAGCTGCACACCGGGCACAAGCGTTAGGAGCAAACCCATGACCGAAAGCAAGCAACAGCGCACGCTCGAAGACAGCGTCATGATCGAGATGGACGCGGTCAACAAATGGTACGGCGAGTTCCACGTCCTCAAGGACATCAACCTCAAGGTCCGCCGGGGCGAGCGCATCGTGCTGTGCGGCCCGTCGGGCTCCGGCAAGTCGACCACCATCCGCTGCATCAACCGCCTCGAGGAACACCAGAAGGGTCGTATCGTGGTCGACGGCGTCGAGCTCACTTCCGACCTCAAGCACATCGAGGCGATCCGGCGCGAGGTGGGCATGGTCTTCCAGCACTTCAACCTGTTCCCCCACCTCACCGTGCTGCAGAACTGCACCCTGGCGCCGATGTGGGTGCGCAAGATGCCCAAGCACGAGGCCGAGGAAGTCGCGATGGAATTCCTTCAGCGCGTGCGCATCCCCGAGCAGGCGCTGAAGTACCCCGGGCAGCTGTCGGGCGGCCAGCAGCAGCGGGTGGCGATCGCGCGCGCCCTGTGCATGAAGCCGGCGATCATGCTGTTCGACGAGCCGACCTCTGCGCTGGACCCGGAGATGGTCAAGGAGGTGCTCGACACCATGATCGAGCTCGCCGAGAGCGGCATGACCATGCTCTGCGTCACGCACGAGATGGGCTTCGCGCGCACGGTGGCCGACCGCGTGATCTTCATGGACCGCGGCGAGATCGTCGAAGAGGCATCGCCCGACGTGTTCTTCACCCATCCGAAGAACGAACGCACCCAGGCCTTCCTCGGCCAGATTCTGCACAACCACTGACCTGGGTCCGCGCGCTCCGTTCAGGGCCCGCCGCGCGCGCCGGAAAACTCGCCGGGAGTCAGGCCGAACTGTTCGCGAAAGGCCGCGATGAAGGCCGAGGTGGATTCGTATCCGCAGGCCAGGCCGACGTCGGTGACGCGCTCCCCGCGTTCCAGCTGCGGAATTGCGCTGAGCATGCGCAGGCGCTGGCGCCAGAGCCGGAACGTCAGTCCTGTTTCGCGACGGAAGACGCGGCTCAGCGTCTTCTCCGACACCCCCAGGCGCCGGGCCCAGTCGCGCAGGCTGTCCTGCGAATCCGGCTGGGCCTCGAGGCCGGCGCACAGCTGGCGCAACCTGGCGTCGGTCGGCAGCGGCAGCATCAGACCGACATCCGGCGCGCCCGCCAGCTCGTCGAGGAGCACGCGCACCAGCCGTCCTTCCGCCCCGTCCTCGTCGTATTCCACCGGCAGGTCGCCGAAGGCGCGGATCAGCTCGCGCAGCAGCGGACTGACGCCGAGCACGCGGCAGGCTTGCGGCCCATCCGCGACCGCCGTCGCGGCGATATAAAGGCTGCGGATCTCGGTGTCCTCCGAACAGCGCACCCGATGCACCAGGCCCGCCGGAATCCACACTGCCCGCTGCGGCGGGGCGACGAAGCGCCCGGCCGCCGTCAGCACGTCGAGCACGCCACCCGCGGCATACGCGAGCTGAACCCACGGGTGGCTGTGGCGGTAGGCGAGCGCGCGGTTCGGCAGCGTTTCCGCCGCGCCGTACACCGGTCGAGGCAGGGTCTCGAGATCGGAAAGCTGGTGCTGGCGTGCTCGGCTCATGTCCGTTTGGCGCCATCAAGGGTAATTTTGCCGTTAGCCGGAATTATCGGACACACGTAAGGTGCGCATCAATACCAGCGCGACCGAGGTTTACCGTGTTCTATCTGCGCCAGCTCTTCGACAACTTCACCCTCATCCTGATCGGGGTGGTCGTGCTCGCCACCGTCCTGCCGGCCCAGGGCGACGGCGCCGTCTTTTTCCAGTGGCTCACCTATGCGGCGATCGCGCTGCTGTTCTTCCTTCACGGCGCCAAGCTGTCGCGCAACGCCATCATCGCCGGCGCGATGCACTGGCGCCTGCACCTGCTGGTGTTCGCCTGCACTTTCGCACTTTTCCCACTGCTCGGCCTGGGCCTGCAGCCGGCGCTCGAGCCCCTGCTCGGCGACGACTTGTGGGTCGGCATGCTCTACCTGTGCGCGCTGCCCGGCACCGTGCAGTCGGCGATCGCGTTCACCTCGATGGCGCGCGGCAACATCCCCGCGGCGGTGTGCAGCGCCTCGGCCTCCAGCATCGTCGGCATCGTCGTCACGCCACTGCTGGTCGGCCTGCTGCTGCAGGCCGAAGGCGGCAACATCCCCTTCCTGCAGGCGGTGTTCAAGATCAGCGTCCAGCTCATGCTGCCCTTTCTCGCCGGGCATTTCTTGCGTCCGGCGATCGGCTCGTGGGTCGACCGCAACCGCGGCTGGTTGAAGAACGTCGACCAGGGCTCGATCCTGCTGGTGGTATATGTCGCCTTCAGCTCCGCGGTGGTCGGCGGCCTTTGGCAGGCGGTGCCGCCGCTGTCGCTGTTCGTGCTGGCGGTGGTGTGCACCGTCCTGCTCGCGATCGTGCTGTTCGCGGTCACCTGGCTCGCCCGCGGCCTCGGCTTCAGCAAGGAGGACGAGATCACCATCGTCTTCTGCGGGTCGAAGAAGAGCCTGGCGACCGGCGTGCCGATGGCGCAGGTGCTGTTCGCCGGCGGCGCCGCCGGCGCGGTGATCCTGCCCCTGATGGTGTTCCACCAGATCCAGCTCATGGTCTGTGCGGTGCTCGCCCGCCGCTATGCAGACCGGACGCAGCCCGCCGCGGCGGGCGAGGCGGCCTGAGGCGCACGCGGGTCGCCTGCCGCCGGCGACCGCCGCGCCGCACTCAGGGCAGCGGCGGCGCGGTCGGGCCGCGCTCGTGTATCAGCGCCCGCCCCGCCTGCATCAGGATCCAGAACACCGCCATCGGCAGCACCATCGTCTGCAGCAGGAAGACCACCGACAGTCGAATCGCGTAGTCGATGGTGCGCTCCGCGGCCTGCCTGACGTTGTCGATGATGTCCGCGATCTTCCATCCCGACTCGGCCGGGTCGGCACCGCGGAGCAGCGAGGTCGACTGCTCGATCCCCTGCTGGCTCACCGCATACTCTTCCGCCATGAACATCGTATAGGCCAGATCGCTGCTCAGGCCTGCCACCGGCACGATGAAGCGCACCAGCAGCAGCGCGACGAGCACGCGGCTGAGCAGGCCGGGCGGCGCCTTTCCCTGCCAGCGAAACCAGACCCAGGCGCCGGCGGCCAGGGTCAGCGCCAGCGACATCATCCACGCGCCACCGATCTTCAACAGCAGGATCTGGGTGCCGAAAGCGATGCTGGCCGCCAGCATCAGCGTCGAGAACTGCTCGATGAGGTCGTTCAGGGGGTCCAGGGCCTGGCCGGGGGTCAGGGTCATGCCCACGCCGAGGCCGGCGGACACCTCGGTCCCCTGCACCACCGAGATCACCGCATTGAGCGCGCGCGCCGTGGCGTAGCTCGCCACCGCGCGCTTGAGGCCGCTCTCGGCCCGGGTCGCGGCGAGATCGTCCAGCGGCTGCAGCCAGGCGCCGGCAGTCATGAGGAGCAGCAGCAGGGGCAGCACAAAGCGTCTCATCGCGGACTCGCAGAATCAATCAAGGTCATCCGTTCGAACGTGCGTCTGCAGGCTCGAACGGCCAGGCATCAGGGCAGGCGGACGGCTTCCGCCCTCAGTTGCTCGAGTACCGGGCAGCCCAGCAGGCCCAACGTGCGGTCCATCTCGCTGCGCAGGATCTCCAGCGCACGACTCGCCCCTGCCCTGCCGCCGGCCGCCAGCCCATAGAGTGTCGCCCGACCGGACATCGCGGCGTCCGCGCCGAGCGCACGCGCCTTGATGAAGTCGCTGCCGCGACGCAGGCCGCTGTCGACGACCAGCGTCATCGCCGGCCCCACCGCGTCGCGGATCGCCGGCAGCATCTCGATCGGCGCCACACAGGTATCGAGCTGGCGACCGCCATGATTGCTGATGACGAGGCCATCGACGCCCTCGGCCTGCGCGCGCAGCGCATCCTCCGCCACCATCACGCCCTTGATCAGAAGCTTGCGCGGCCACAGGTCGCGCAACCAGCGAATGTCGTCCCAGCCCAGCGAGGGGTCCATCTGGGACGCCAGAAACGTCGCGGCGTTCCTTGCGCTGTCCATGCCCGGCGGCAGGAAGTCGCCCAGGTTGCGGAAGCGCGGCATGCCGTGCGGCACGAGCACATCGAGGATCCATCGCGGGTGCAGCGCGACGTCGAGCAGATTGCGCAGATCGAGCTTCATCGGCGCGCGGTAGTTGCGCCGGTCCCATTCGCGGTTGCCGAACAGCGGCACGTCGGTCGTGAGCACGATCGCCTCCGAGCCGGCCCGCTCCGCGCGTTTCACCACCCCGGCGAGGTTGGCGCGATCCTTGAACGGGTAGATCTGCATCCAGTGGCGCACCCCGGTGGCGACGATCTCCTCCAGCGCGACGGTCGACACCATGCTCTGGCACAACGGCACGCCGGCGTCGCGCGCAGCCTCGGCCAGGACGCGATCACCCTCGTGCGCGAGCAGGCCGTTGAAACCGGTCGGCGCGATGATGGTGGGCATCGCGATGCGCTCGCCATACAGCGCCGTCGACAGATCGCGCACCGAGACATCGACCAGGGTGCGCGGCAACAGCGTGATCTCCTCATAGCTCGAGCGATTGCGCGCCAGCGTGAGCTCGTCGTCGGCGCCGCCTTCCAGATATTCGAAACAGAAGTTCGGCACGCGCCGCGCAGCCATCTCCCGCAGTTCGGCGATGTTCTGGGCCCGCGCAGGATTGCGGCCGCGATAGAGGCTTCGTCTGGGCATCGGGGTTGCGGGCATGCGGTACCCATCGTCAAAGACGTGCGATTGTAGCGAAGCAGGGCGGCGACCGAGCCCATCACCGCAAGATTACGGCCGGGGTCGGCATCGAAATGGAGCCATACGTCGTAGTCAACACGGACACAGTGATGTTCCACATGGCCGGTTTGTTCTTCTCGAGGCGACGTGTAGACTTCCGCCAGGGCCGTCGCCAACAGCCCGTCGAGGAGCAAGACATGACGCATGCAAAGAAGGATCTCCCCCTGGTCTATTCCTGCTCGGGTTGCTCGAGCGCCGCGCAGATGGCCAACCACATCGCAATCCGGCTGGATCGTGAGGGCGAGGCCGAGATGTCGTGCATCGCCGGCGTCGGTGGCAACGTGCCGCACCTGGTGCGAATCGCGCGCTCCGGTCGACCGATTCTCGCCCTCGACGGCTGTGCGCTCGAGTGCGTCAAGAGCAGCCTGGCGCAACGCGAGGTCGCGCCGACGCGCCACCTGCTGCTGAACCAGCAGGGTGTGAGG
>JBFGZP010000041.1:0-15787 GCA_041586695.1 Thauera sp. | reverse complement strand
TCAAGCCGGCCGAATTCGTCATCTTCCGCATCGGCCAGAAGACCGCCGATGCCCGTGCCTGAGCGAGGGGGACTGAACCATGGCTGAGCGAATCACACCCTATGGCGCCTTCAACTTCGTCGTCAATTTCGACGGCGGCGAAGAGTTCGGCGGCTTCTCCGACGTGTCCGGCATCGGCACCGAGGTCACCGTGGCCGAGTACCGTTCGGGCAACGACAAGGAGAACCATGTGCGCAAGGTGGCCGGCGTGCACAAGGTGAGCGACGTCACACTCAAGCGCGGCATCGTCAACTTCGACAGTCTGTGGTCGTGGATCGACGAAACCCGCACCGCCGGCCCGGCCGCACAGAAGACGGTCGCCGTGACCTTGCTCGACGAGGCCCATAACCCTGTGCGCACCTGGCTGCTGCGCGGCTGCATCCCGATGAAGTACACCGGCCCGACGCTGGCCGGCAAGGGCGGCGGCGACGTGGCGATGGAAGAGATCGTGCTTGCCGCCGAAGGCTTCGAGATCCAGGCCTAGGCGACGGAGCTCATGATGCGCGAACGCCAACAGGCCGGATCGCATGTCTTCGACCGTGTACGGAGGAAGGGCGCATGAACGGCCTCTCCTTCGAACTTGCGCCGCCGGCACTCGCCCCCGACCAGAACCGGGTGGACGTGGCCTGCTTCGTGGGCTACGTGGCACGACGGTCGACCGCGCTGCCTGCCAGCGTGCGTGCGGCACTGGCCGAGGCGCGCTGGATCGACGGCCCGTGGGCGCGGCCGGATTCGGCGGTCGAGGCCTTGCTGCAATTGCCGGTGGTGGTCGAGAGCTGGAACGCATTCGACGGCTTGTTCGCCTGGGATGCACGCCCGGTCGGCAGGGGCGGGCGGCGCTGCGCCGGCTACCTTGGCGCAGCCGTGCGCAGCTTCTTTGCCAATGGCGGGCGACGCGCGGTGATCGTGCGCAGCGGCGACCCGTGGCCCTACCTGGAGCCCGCCGGCAGCCGCGCCGCGCAGCGGACGACCCGCCTCGCAGCCTTGCTTGCGCCCAACGCGGTGCCGATGGACCCGGCGAGCTGGGTCGGCATCGGTCATCTCGCCGGCCTGCCCGAGGTGACGCTGCTGTGCCTGCCGGATCTCGCCGACATCTGTGCGGCGGAACCCGCGATCGTAGATGTCGCGATCGAGCCGCCCAGCTCGCCCGAGGTCTTCGTCGAGTGCTCGAGCACCACCGCCGCGCCGGTGGAGCAGGATATCGGCCTGCGCGACCTGGCGCCTCCGCGTGCCGATCACGACGGTTTCATCGCCTGGCGCAATGCCCTCGGCACCGCCCGCGAACGCCTTGCCCGGCTGCACCGCGAGATGCTGCTGGTGGCGGCACTGCCACTGCCGATGGAGGACGCCCGCAATGCCGACGCCTGGGCGCAGGCCGACTTCCACGCCTATCTGGAGAACGCCGGCGTACTTGCAGCACCGGACAGCAGCAACGGCGGGCGAGCCGTGGCAAGCGCCTTCGTGCAGCTGGCCTGGCCATGGATCAGGACGCGCCACAGTGCCGACCTGCCGGGAGCGCTGGAGGCGCCCGAGGGTCTGCTCACCGGCCTGCTGGCGACCAACGCGCTGGCGCGCGGCACCTTCCGGTCGGTCGCCGGCACCCGGCTCGCTGCGGTTTCGGGCAGCGAACCCGTGCTCGCCTGGAGCGGCATGGCGGAGACGCCGTCCGACCGCCTCGCGCGCCGGGTGTGCGTGATCGCGCCTTCGCCCGAGGGCTGGGCGTTGCAGTCGGACGTCACCGCCAGCGCCGACGAAGCCTGGCGCGCCGGCGGGGTGAGCCGACTGCTGGGCGCGGTATTGCGGGCTGCCCGACGCACCGGCGACGCCGCGCTGTTCGAAGCCAGCGGACCGGCAATTTGGCAGCGCATCGAGCGCAGTCTCGGGCAGCTGCTGACCGCCTTCTGGCGTGAAGGCGGGTTGGGCGGCGCCTCGCCGGAGGAGGCTTTCAGCGTGCGCTGCGATCGCAGCACCATGAGCCAGAACGACCTCGACAACGGCCGCCTGCGCGCGGAGATCAGCATCCTGCCGGTGGCGGCGGTCGAGCGCATCACCGTGGTACTCGATCTCACCGGTGGCGGCCTGTCGGAAACGCCGGGCGTGCCGGTGCGGGAGGTGGCGTGATGAAGGACATCCCGCTCCATGTCTTCCGCTTCCACGTCAGTTTCACCCAGCAGTCTCTCGCCAACGCGAGCGGTGACGACGTAGCCCTGTGCCGGGGGGCGTTCTCCGAGTGCACCGGCCTGGAAGCCACGATGGAGCCCAAGGTGATCAAGGTGGGCGGCAGCAACTACGGCGCGGTGCAGCGCGCCGGCCAGGTGAGCTTCGCCACCGTGGTGCTCAAGCGCGGCATGACCGACACCCGCGACCTGTGGAACTGGTTCGCCAAGGTCGGTGCCGGCGCCTACGCCTACCGCCTGCAGGTCGAGATCGAGATGCGCAACAGCGCGAACGAGCCGGTGGTGCGCTGGGCCCTGCGCCGCGCGATGCCGGTCAAGTTCAAGGCCGCCGACCTCAATGCCAAGGGCAGCGAGATCGGCATCGAGGAACTGCATCTGGCCCACGAGGGCCTGGTGCTCGTTAGCTGAGGCTGGCCATGCCCGAATTCCCCGACGACCTCGTCGACACGCCCGCCACCTTCGAGACCATGACCGGCCCCAAGGTGACGGTGCCGGTGCATTTCAATCCGGCCAGCCTGCAGCACACGGTCGCGAACACCCTAAAGGAAGAGGGCAAGGGGGCGAAGAAAAAGCAGTACGTGAGCCAGACCACCGCGAAGCTCACCATGGACCTGGTGTTCGACACCACCGACACCGGCGAGGACGTGCGCATCACCACCAACAAGATGGCGCAACTGCTGCAGCCGGTGCCCGAGGGCCAGAGCAAGAAGGTGCCGCCGGTGGTGAAGTTCAGCTGGGGCGCCTACTCCTTCACCGGCATGGTCGAGCAGTACAAGGAGACGATCGATTTCTTCGCCGCCGGCGGCCTGCCGCTGCGCTCCTCGATCAACCTCACGCTGTCGAGCCAGGACGTCACCTTCGAGGGTGGCACCAGCAGTGACCGGGCCTCGGTGGATGGCGAGCTCAGCCCCGAACCGGTGGTCGTGCCCGACGACGACGGTCCGCTCGGCGGCCCTCAGGGCGCGGCCAACAAGGCCGGCGACCCGCGCGCAGCGCGCGGGATCGCCGCGGCCAACGGCTCGGCGAGCCTGCGCTTCGGTGCTGGCGGCGGGCTGGCGGTGGGGGCTTCGGCAAGCCTTGGCTTCTCGGCCGGCGCTTCCGTCGGGGCAGGGTTCTCCGCCGGCATCGGCGCCTCGGCGGGCGGCGGCTTCGGCGCATCGGTTGTCGCTTCGGCCAGCGGCGGCGCGAATCTGTTGCCGGCGGCGGCCTTCGCCGCGGGAGGCGGGGCCGCCGTGGGTATCGGGGGCGGGGCGGGCTTGAGCGTCGGCGCCGGGGCTGGGCCCGGCGTGAGTGCGGGCGCAGGCGCGGGCCTGAGTATCGGTGGTGGCGTTTCCGCCAGCGCCTCGGCTTCGCTTGGCATCGGAGCCGGGGCCTCGGCAAGCGCGGGTTTTTCCGGGCTGCGGGTCGAGACCAGGGTAAGCACGCGACCGTTGTCGGCCGCGAAGCTGCTGCAGGGCTCGGCGAGCATCTCGAGCGCGGGCAAGGTCGCGGTCGGCGGCCGCCTGATCGACGGCGGCGGCAGCGGTCTGAAGGCCAAGGTGAGCGGTGACGCCGAGTTCGTCATCGGCGCACGCTAGACACGAGGGAGACAGGCAATGCCCATCATGATCGAAGAGATGCAGGCCGAGGTGAGGCCCGAGCGGGAAGAGCCGCAGGCGGCCAGCGCCGCGCCGGCGGCGGACGCCGCGCGCGAAGCCGAGGCCCTCGAGGCGACCTTGCGCGAACTGATGGTACGCGACGAGCGCCGGCAGCGCTGGCAGGCCGACTAGGAGGCCGTGGACATGCCGATCGAGACCTCCGTCAGCCAGTCCGCCGTCTATCGTGCCCGGCCTACGCTGCGGCTGGCCGGGCAGGAGGATGTGCGCGTTTCGGAGTTGCTCATCGGCATGCGCATCGAGGAATCCGAGGGCGGGATGAGCACCGCCGAACTGCGTTTCTCCAACTGGGCCAGTACCACCGACGCCGGTGCCGAGTATGCCTTCGAGGACGGTTCGCGGCTCACCCTCGGCACCGCCATCGAGGTCTATGCCGGCGACGAGACCCAGGCCCGCGAGCTCTTCCGCGGCGTCGTCAGCGGGCTCGAGGCCGAATTCGTGCAGGGCTCGCCGCCCGAACTGGTGGTGCTCGCCGAAGACCCGCTCGGCCGCGCCCGCATGGCCCGCCGCAGCAAGGTCTACGCCGACATGTCGCCGGCCGATGTGGTCAATGCGGTAGCCAACGAACTGGGCCTGCGTCCTTCGGTCCAGGGCCTGGCCGAGCCGCTCGGCACCTGGGCGCAACTCAACGAGAGCGATCTTGCCTTCCTGCGCCGCCTGGTCGGACGTTTCGACGGCGACCTGCAGATCGTCGGCGAGGACTTGCAGGTGGCACCGCGCGGCGAGGTGCGGCGCGGCGAGCTCACCCTCGAGCTGCACGGCCAGCTGGCGCGCGCCCGGGTGGTGGCGGATCTGGCGCAACAGGTGACCGGCGTCACCACCGCGGGCTGGGACCCGGTGGGCGGCAGCGCGGTCAGCGGCGAGGCCAGCAGCCTCAGTCACGGCGGGCCGGGCAGCGGCACCAGCGGCGCCGCCTGGCTCGGCCGCGCGCTCGAGGCGCGCAGCGAACACCTCGGTCATCTTGCGCTGGCGACCGATGCGGAGGCCCAGGCAGTGGCCGAGGCGGCCTTCGATCAGCGCGCACGGCGTTTCGTGCGCCTGGATGGCGTGGCCGAGGGCAATGCGCAGCTGCGGGTCGGCACCAACGTCGCCGTCAGCGGCCTGTCCGGGCGCTGGGACAACACCTACTACGTCGTCGAGGCGCGCCATCGTTACGACGTGCGCGCCGGCTATCGCACCGAGTTCGTGGGCGAGTGCGCCTGGCTGGGAGATCGCTGATGGACCGCGCCCGCCATTTCCAGCCCGGCACCGGATGGCTCAACGGGGCCCAGCTCGCCCGAGTGGTCGACATCGCCGACCCCGAGCGGCGCAACCGGGTGCAGGTCCGCCTGCTCGCCTTCGATGCGGTCGACGGCCAGGATGCGCCGCTGTGGGCCCGGGTGGTGTGTCCGTTTGCCGGTGCCGATCGCGGCGCCTTCCTGATGCCCGACGTCGATGACGAGGTGCTGGTGGTCTTCCTGCAGGGCGATCCGCGCTACCCCCTGGTGATCGGCGGGCTCTGGAGCGGAGCCAACGAGCCGCCGGCCGAACTCGGCGACGAGGGCAATCGCTTCAAGCGCATCCGCTCGAAGAACGGTGTCACCGTCACCCTCGACGACCAGCAGGGTCAGGAACAACTCGTGCTCGAGACGCCCGGGGGCCAGAAATTCACCCTCTCCGACGGTCCGGGCAAGGTCACGGTGGAGGACTCCAACGGCAACCGGGTCGAGATGGAGGCGGCGCGGATCACCATCACCGCCAGCGCCGAGGTCAAGGTCGAGGCGCCGCAGGTGAAGGTCAGCGCCGGCATGGTGACGGTCGACACCGCCATGGCCAAGTTCTCCGGCATCGTCAAATGCGAGGTGCTGCAGGCAACCTCGGTTGTTTCCACCAGCTACACACCGGGAGCGGGAAACATATGGTGAACCATCACGAGGTGATCCTCTCTGCGCCGCGCGACCTCGCCGATGGAGGGGCGCCGGCCATTCTGCAGCGCAGCGACGAAGACTTCATCGAAGCGGTGCTGGCCGGCCTGCGCACTGCCGACGGGCGCATCGCCCTGCGCGGCAGTCTGGCACGCGCGGCCAGCGTTGCCAGTGGAACCGACACCCGACCAGGCGCCAGGCGCAGCAGCGGGCGCGATCTCTTCAACAAGCTGCGCAACGCGAGCCGGAAGCTGGGTCTTGCCGGCGGTCGGGTGGAGGAGGCGCCCGAAGTCAAGAGCGGGGAGGAACTGATCGAAAACGTGCGCCGCGCCGCCGAGGGCGCGCGGGTGCTCAAGCTGTTCCAGCCGATCCAGCGCCAGTTCAACCTCGCGGTGATGGAGGCGCGCTGCGATACCCCGGGCGTGCCGCGTATCGATCCGAAGCGGGTCGACAGCGCCGGCATGGTGATTCGACGCCTGGTGCGCGACGCCGCGGGGCACGAGGTGAAACAGGGCTGGATGCGCGTCGGCGAAAGCCTGAAGGGCTGGGCGCGGATCGCGCCCGCAGCCGACGCCGCGACCAGCGGCAACCGTCACGACCCCGAATCGCTGCGCCGGCTCGCCCGCCCGACCACCGGTCAGCCGGTCCTCGACCGCGAGGTGACCGCGCTGTTGGCCGCGCAGCAGGATGCGCTGCTCAACGAAGCGGTGGTGCCGATGTTCATCGCCCCACCCGATGTCTGCAAGGCCGCGGCTGCCACGCTGTTCTACGGGCTGGTGCCGACCACCAGCAGCGAGAAGGCCGAAGGCGGCGCGCCGGTGTTCGACGAACAGGCCTTCGGGCCGGCGACGGCGGACTTCAGGAACCATCTGGCGGGCCCGCTGCGCGGGCTCGCGGACAGCCTTCCGAGACCAGGTCACGCCCTCACGCCCGGGCTGGCGACCATCGCCGGCAATCCGGCCGACTCGGACCGCAACGCGATGAAGCGCCTGTTGCTGCTGCTGCGCCAGCTTGCGGTGGAGTTCGACGCCTTCGGCGACAGTGCCGAGGCCGATGCGCTGATGACGGTGCTGAACGGCATCGGCCTGGCAAACGCAGATGCGGCCGGCAAGCCGATCCCGGGGAGCCGCCCGGCCGGGGACTTTCTCGCCGCGGCGAGCCGCATCCTGCTGAACGAGGAATCGCTCTCGCCCGCGCCGACCATCCCGGCCGCCTGGCCGGCGCTCGATACTGCCACCCGCGATGCCCTGGCGGCTGCGCTCTCCGCCTGCCTGCGCCTGCGCTTCGACGCGGTGGCCGGCGTCGCCGGGCGCTTCGACGACCCGGAAGCCCGCTACGTCCTGCGCGCCTTCGTGCGCCTCAAGCCCGATGGCAACTGCCCGGCTCGGACCGTGTGGGGCGACTACAGCCCGGCGTTCCTGATCGCGCCCTGGTACGAAGGCAGCGGTGCGCCGCCGGTGCAGGTGCCGCTGCCCGACCCGGGCGACAAGAACATGCTCAAGAAGCTGAAGCCCAATGTCGCCTTCACCGTGCCGGCCTCGATGCAGAACCTGCTCACCGGCGATCCGCTCGATCTCATGGACGGCAAGAAGCCGGCCGACAGCGGGCTCAAGCTCGGCTGGATCTGCAGCTTCAACATTCCGATCATCACGATCTGCGCCTTCATCGTGCTGAACATCTTCCTGTCGCTGTTCGACCTGTTCTTCCGCTGGATGATGTTCATCAAGATCTGCATTCCCTTCCCGAAGAAGGGCGGAGGTGACTCATGAGCACCAGCCAGGTCCCGCGCCCCCTGATCGGCTGGCCGCTGTTCGCCGTGCCCGACGAGCACGGGCGCCTCGACTGGCCGGATCTCGAGGCCAGCGTGCGCCAGGCCATCCGCGTCGTCCTGAGCACCCGGCCGGGCGAGCAACTGATGCGCCCGGAGTTCGGCGCCGGGCTCGACCGTCTGCTGCACGCACCCAACAACCTCGCCACCCGGCGGCAGATCCGCGACTGGGTGATGGACTCGCTCGGGCGTTGGGAGCGACGCATCCTGCTCGACCGGGTGGAAGTGTTCGAAGTACCCGACAAGCCCGCCGACCTGCGGGTGGAGATCGCCTATCGACTGGCCCGCTCCGGCATGCCGGCTGCGCTGGCCGTGACCGTTCGACTGGAGGAAGGCTGATGCCGATCCTGCCACCCCGTCTGGATGACCGCAGCTTCGACGACCTGCTCGAGGACCTGCTGGCCCGGATCCCGGCCCACACGCCGGAATGGACCAATCCGCGCCTGGGCGATCCCGGCCGCAGCCTGTTGGAGTTGTTCGCCTGGCTCGGCGACGCGCTGCTGTATCGCGCCAACCTGATTCCCGAGCGCCAGCGCCTGGTATTCCTCAAGCTGCTGGGCCAGGGCCTGCGGCCGGCGCGGCCGGCCGGTGGCATCGTCAGCCTGGCCTTTGCCCAGCCAACCGAGCTCGCCGCGGTGACCCTCGCCCCGGGGGCGCGCATCAAGGGGCCTGTGCCGTTCGAGACCCTGGCCGAAACCACGCTGCTGCCGGTGGCCGCCGAGGCCTGGTACAAGCAGCCGCTGGCCGACGGCGACGCCGCGCGGATGGAGGCGGTGATCGCCGGCCTGCAAAAGGTGCATCGCATCGATGCAGCCGCCAAGGGCTATCTCGCCACTGCGCTGTTCGAAGGCGGCCAGGCGGCGGGCGGCGAGGGCGTCGATGTGTTCGCAGCGAGTGCGGACCGTGCCTTGTGGCTGGCGCTGATGGCGCCCGCGGCGCCGCGCCCGGAGCAGCAGGCCGCCACCAACACTGCCGCGCGCGCCGCGCTGGGCGGCGGCGACAGCGGCGCAACGGCGATGCTGTCGGTCGGCGTCGTGCCGGCGATCGCCCCCCCGGCGCTGTTCGAAGAAGTGGGCCCGCGCGCCCGCGTGCCGGTGCTGTGGGAGGTGGTAACGCGCGGTGCCGACGGTGTGAACGCCGACTACCTCACGGTCGAGCCTTTCCCGGGCGAGGCCAACGACACCACCGCCGGCCTGACCCGACCAGGCGTGCTGCGCCTGCCGATGCCGGACGAAGCGCTGATCTGGGCACCGCCCAACGACGTCGGCGAAAACCCGCGCGCCGGCGTGGGTGACAACCCGCCACGCCTCGACGACACCGAAAAGGCCACACGGCTGATCGGCTGGCTGCGCCTGCGGCCCAAGCCGGGCAGCGGCGTGGCCAGCCTCAAGCTCGCCTGGGTCGGTATCAACGCGGTGGCGGTGGATCAGCGCACCACGCTCGAAGGCCGGGTGCTCGGTGTATCCACCGGCGCCGCCGACCAGGTCTTCCGCTTGCCGGCCGCTTCGGCCGATGCCGACACGCTGCAGATCCAGGTCGAGGAACCGGGCCGCGGCTACCAGCGCTGGACGCGGGTCGACGACCTCGCCGCCATCTCTGCCGACGCCGTGGTCGCGCGCGAGAAGGGCGTGTTCGAACTCGATGCCGAGGCCGGGACCTTGCGCTTCGGCGACGGCGTGCGCGGCCGGGTGCCCGAGCGCCAGATGCGCATCCGGCTCGCCCATGGACGCTTCGGCGGCGGCCGCGCCGGCAACCTGCCGGCGGCGAGCCTGAGCGAGGTCTCATCGGCCCGGCTCGTCGGCGCACCGCGCACCCTGCCGGCGATCAAGGTCGCGCAACCGCTCGCCACCGAGGGTGGCGAAGATGCCGAAACCCTCGCCCGCGCCGAGCAGCGCATTCCGTCCATGCTGCGCCATCGCGAGCGGGCGGTGACCGCCGACGACTATCGCCGCCTCGCGCAGGATTTGCCCGGTACCGACGTCGCCCGGGTCGAGGTGATGTCGCGCTTCAAGCCGCGCGAACGCCGCTTCGACGTGCCCGGCGTGGTGAGCGTGATGGTGCTGCCGGCGCGGGCCTTCGGCAAGGCCCCGAACCCGCGGCCGGACCGGCCCTTCATCGAGCGCGTGCATGCCCATCTTTCGGCGCGCACGCCGCTCGCCACCGAGCTCTACGTGATCGGCTGCGAATACGTGGCGCTCGGGGTCTCGGTCGGGGTGACGATCCGCGACGGCTACGGTCGCGAGGCCGTCCTGTTCGAGCTGCGCGAAGCCCTGAGGCGGCTGCTGTGGCCGCTGCCGGCCTACGGCCCCGGCGGCAAAGGCTGGCCCCTCGGCCGGACGGTGCGGGAGCGCGAACTGGAAGTGGAGGTCTCGCGCGTCGCCGGCGTGGCCGAGGTGGGCGGCATCAACCTGTTCGAGCGCGCCGAGGTCGATGGCAAGGGCGAATGGCGGCTGCTGTCGCGCAACACGCCCGACGGCACCCAGTCCCTGAAGCTTGCCGCGTGGCAGTTGCCCGAGCTGTTGAGCGTGGTGGCGGTGGACAACCCGCCCGGCACCGGCGGGGCGCCGGGCGACCTGTCGGCAGTGCCCAATCCGTTCGCCGACGACACCGCTGTCGCCGTGCCGGTCGTGCCCGAGGTGTGCTGATGGACGCCAACGGACAACGCTTCTGGTTGCTTGCCGACGACCGGCATTGGCCGGGGCGCAGTCACGTCGATTACCGCAGTGGCTGCCGGGCATTGCGCCTCGCCAGCGAACGCAGCCTGAGCGCTCCAGCGCCGGATGCCGCGGCGGTGGCAGCCACGGCACTCGAGCGACTGCCGCGCGCGGTGGACCTGCACGGCGCCACCGCGCGCTGGGATGAGGAGGCGATGGCGATCGTTGCCACCAGCCACCTGCCGGACGCGGCGAGCCTGCTGCCGCTCGCCGAGCGGCCACAGGACTTCGCCGTCGGCTTCGACGACGTGCTCTACGTGGCGCTGGCCGAGCGTCTGCTGCTGCATGACCTGCGCGCCCGCTGGCCCGACACCGTGTTGCCGACACCGGGTTTCCAGCCGTGGCGGATCGCCGTCGCGCCCGGCGGTGGCGTATGGCTGCTGGAACGCGCCAGCGGTCGGCTCGGCCGCCTCAGCGGCTGCGTGCAGCCGGCGCGTCCGGCCGCGGACTACGCCCCCACCACCTTCCGCCCCGACCCCGAAAACCCCACCGCGCCGACCTTGACGATGCTTGACGACATCGTGTGGCCGGCCGGCGAGCGGCCGCAGTCGCTTGCCGTAGCAGCCGACGGCACGCTGGCCCTGTTGTCGTGGTTCGGCGATGGCGTGAGCCGGCTGCGCCTGTTCGATCGGCAGCGCGGCACGCTCGGGCCGGCACAAACCCTCGACGGTGCGGCCTTCGCCTATTCGATCGACTGGCTCACCGAGGGCCGGATTGCCGCGCGCGTCCCCGGTCGCCGCGATGCGCCGGTGTGGGTGCCGCGTGTTTCGCCCGCCGCTGCGGTGGTGCTCAGACCAGCCGGCGATATCTACCCGCTCGCCGCCGAGGCCGATGAGGCGCCCTTCGCCCACCGCCTCGACGACCCGCCGCGCTACCCGCTTGGCGGTGGCGCGGTCGAGCCGCTGTTCCGGCTGTCGGTGTCGAACCTCGCCCGGCGCGGCGAGGCCGCGAACTTCACCGCCGCTGCGATGCACCTGATCGACAGCGGCGATCAGCAGACCGTGTGGCACCGGCTGTTCGCCGAGGCGCGGCTGCCGGCGGGCTGCGGGCTGGTGGTGTGGCTTGCCGCCAGCGCCGAGCCGAGCCCGGAGACCGCGCTCGAATGGCATCCCCATCGGTTCGGAGACGTGGCCGAAGACGCGCTGCCCGCCGGCCCGGTACCGCGCGCGGTGTGGGAGCGGCAGCCGTCCGAGCTGCCCGGCCATCCGGGGCTCGGCGCCTGGGGAGCGCCCGAGCCGGGCCGCGCCGGACTATGGACGGCCTTGATCCAGCGCCGCCTGCAGCGGGTGAGGGCGCTCGCCGGACGTTACTTGTGGGTGCGCGTCGCATTCCATGGCGATGGCCGCGAATCTCCCGAACTTGCCGCGCTGCGCGCCTACGGTTCGCGCTTCTCCTACCGCGACCAATACCTGCCGCGGCTCTACCGCGAGACCGAATACGGCGCGGCGGCCGAGCGCCCCGGCGTGGCGACAGCGTCGTTCGACGCGCTGCTCGGCGACGAGCTGGATGGCGCGATCGTGCCGGGCGCCGTGCGCGCACAGCTCGACCTGGGCGAGGCCGCGAACGTGCAGGTGCTCGCCGCCGCGAGCCTGTGGCAGCTGCGCGATGGCGGCGCGAGCTGGACCCTGCGCCTCGAGGCCGGGGCGATCGTCGCCTACCGTCCGCAGGCCACCCCGGCCGACTTTCTCGAGCGCCTGCTCGGCAACGTCGAGGGCGTGCTCACCACGCTCGAGGACCGGGTCGCCGCCGCCCATCTCACCAGCGACCCGGCGGTGGTGCCGGAGGAATCCCTCGACTGGCTCGGCAGCTGGATCGGCGTCGCCTTCGATGCGGCGCTGCCCGAGGGCCGGCGGCGCGAGTGGCTGCTCCGCTCGAGCGAGCTGGCGCGCTACCACGGCACCCGCCGCGGCCTGCGGCTGGCGCTCGACATCGCCACCGACGGCGGCGTGCGCGGCGGCGAGATCGTGGTGCTGGAAGGCTTTCGCATGCGCCGGCTGATGAGCACGCTGCTGGGTGTGAACCTGAATGTCGAGGACGACCCGCTCATGCCGGGGCTGCTGATCAGTGGCAATTCGGTGGTCGGCGACACGCTGATCCTGGGCGAGGCCGAGCGTGTCGAACTGCTGGCCTTGTTCCGCGACGAGCTGATCTCGAGCGCCGAGCGCGAGGCGGTGCTGGCCTTCTACGACAAGCTCGCCTATCGCGCGCTGGTGCTGGTGCACCAGACCGTGGAGGCGCAGGATCTCGGCCTCGTCCGGCGCGTCGTCGAGCTGGAATCGCCGGCCCATGTCGAGGTGCAGGTAGAGACCGCAAGCTGGCCGCTGCTCGTCGGCATCGCCAGCCTCGTGGGCGTCGACACCTACCTCGGCCCGCCGCGCGAGCGGACTCCTGCGCGGGCGAGCGTAAGCAGCCTGGGCAATGGCGATTACGTGCTGGGGGTCGGCAGCCTCGATCCGCGCCTGTCGGGCGCGGCGTCGCCCGTTCCGACCGCCCCGCCCGTACCGCCGGTGGCCGACGCCGGCCCGGACATGACCGTTTCCCACGGCCGCTCCTTCGTGCTCGACGGCAGCGGCTCGATCGCGCCGCCTGGCGGCCGCATCACCGAATACCGATGGCGCCTCACCGACTAGGCACCCGGATACCGGAACTTCAACCCGACCCAAGGAGCCCATCATGGCCGAGTTCATCATCAACCAGGAAGTCAAGACCGACACCCCGACCGTCGAGGTCACCCTATCCTCCGACAGGCCCCTGGCGCTCGGGCGCCACACCTTTCGCCTGGTGGTGGTCGACGACTCGGGCAACAGCTCGATCCCCGACGACGTGATCGTCATCGTCGCCGATATACAAAACCCCACCGCAGTGCTCAGTGCCCCACGCAGCGTGGGATTCGGCAACAGCTTCAACCTCGACGGCACGCGCTCCTTCGACGCCGGCGGCGGGCAGGTCGTGACCTACCTGTGGACCTACCTGGGTCAGCCCTGAGCGCGGATCCGGAGTCGATGCCATGACTGCCTTCGTCAGGGGCCGCCCGGTCAGGACCGCCGAACCGAGGGTGGTGGTCGACGCCGGCCTGGAGGTCGGCACCCACCGCTTCCAGCTCGTGGTGGTGACCAGCGACGGCCGGCAGAGCCCGCCCGACGTGGTCGACGTCGTCGTCTCACGCGTCGTGGTCGGCCCCTTGCGCCCACCGCTGACCGAGGTGGTAAGCCCGGTGCGGCCGCCGTTGACCGGCGTGGTGAGCCCGATCCTTACGCCAGGTGTCACCCCGGTCCGCACGCCGGCCACACCCCGCAAGAGCAAGCCCCGCAAGACCGCCAAACCCAGGAGCGAAAAATGAACAGCCCCCTTCGCCCGGCTTCCGACGACCCGCTCTACGCGCTCCCCGACGCCGCGCGCCCGCACTACGCCACCGGCATGCTCCTCGATGCGGGCGACTTTGCCGACGAGCAGACCTATCACCGCAACCGCCTCGCCCGTGCCCTGGCCTTTGCCAGCGGAGCGGGGGCACGACGCCTTCCCCAAGGGCTGGACCCGACCACCGCCGGGGCAGCAGGCCTGTTCGGCGGCGGCACGCTGGCCGGCCTGCGGGTGCGACAGGTGCCCGCGGCAGGGGAGGCGGTGGAGGAAGTCCGCATCGCACCCGGTCTCGCGGTGGACCGCCTCGGCCGCCTTGTCGAGGTGCCGCGGGCCGTGTGCCTGCGCGCTCAGCGCTGGTTCGACGGCGAACTGGCGCGCGACGGCGGCGACGATCTGCGCCTCGCCGCGCTCGACGACCCCTCGCGCTTCGCCAGCGCCCGCCTCATCGCCGATGGTCCGGCCCTGCCGGCGCGCGCCGTGATCGCCGATGTCTTCGTGCGTTTCGTGACCTGCCGCCAGGCCCTTACCCCGGCATTTGCCGCCGGCCCCTTCGATGCGCTCGATGCGGTCCAGACCTCGCGCCTGCGCGATGCCTTCGAAGTACATCTGGTGCTGCGCGGCGACGGGTTGGACGACGATTTCAACGGCCTGCCGCAGCAAGACCGCGACCTCTCCGCGCTCGACGCCGCGGCGCGGCGGGACGCCTTGCACGACGCGGTACTCGACGCCTGGCCGGACCTCGCCGGCAACAGCGGCGCCGCGGGCGAGCTGCCGGCGCCGCCGGGGCATCCGCCGGGGCTCGATCCGACCGCGGTCTTCCTGGCCCGCGTTTTCCTACCGGTGGCGGCCGGAAACCCACCGGTGCGCAGTGGTGATGCCATCGTCGATAACGGCGGGCGACGCGTGCTGCCGCACCTGGGCATGCTGGCCGGCGCACTCGGGCTGGGCGGATGAACAGCAGGCAAAACGGCGCGCCGAACGGCGCCCTGGAGGAACAGTCATGAAGCTGAGCACTGGCGAAACCCGCGAAACCCTGAAACCCGACGAGGTCGCATCGCTGAAGAGCGCCGGGGTGCTGATCGAAGACCCGCGCCGCGAGCGCCCGCGCTATTTCGACGGCCGCTTCCTCGCCGCGCGCGACCTCGTCCGCGACCAGCAGTACATACTGACGCGCGAGGCCGATCTCGGCCAGGCCGCCGGCAGCGGCGTGGCCAGCGGGCTCGATGTCGGGCGTGGCAGCGCCGGCGACGGGGTGAACGTCGCCGCCGGCCACGGCGTTACCGCGGCCGGCGAACTCGTGCTGCTGCCACGCGCGATCGAGCTGCGCCTTGCCGACATTCCGCGCGCCGAACCGCTGTCGGCGCGCTTCGGGCTCGGCAAGCTGCCGCACCCGCCGCTGCGCAACCGCACCGGGCTGTTCGTGCTGGCGCTGCGGCCGGTGGAATTCACCGACAACCCGATCGGCGCCTACCCGACCTCGATCACCGGCCAGCGCACCGTCGAGGACGGCGACATGGTCGAAGCCACCGCGGTGGTGCTGGTGCCGTGGCAGGACGACGGCGCCGCCGATGCGCTCAACGCCCGTCGTGGGCGGGCTGCCGCCGCGATCTTTGCCGGCGACGGCGTGCGCGGGCTGTCGGCCAACGTGCTGCCGCTGGCCATGGTGGCGCTGTCCAACAACGTGGTGGTGTGGATCGACGAGGCGCTGGTGCGGCGCGAACTGGGTGCGGACCGCGCCGATCTGCCGGGTCTTGGCCATGCCCCGCGGGCGATGCGGCTGGCGCACCTGATCCAGCACCAGACCCACCTCGCCGACATCCTCCTCACCAACGGCGGCCGCGGCTTTGCGGCGCGCGAGAATTTTCCCTTGCTACCTTCGGCAGGCCCCGTCCCGGCCGGGATGATCGATGCCGGCGATTTCACCCAGCGCTATTTTCCGCCCGAGATGGCGGTGGATTTCTCGATCATTCCGGAGGACGAGCTTCCGGCCCTGGTCGAGGAGGCGCTCAGCCTGCCGCCGATCGATCTCGAAGGGCCGTCTGCGACGCTGGAATCGACCTCGGTGCTGATGCTGGCGCCGATCCCGCGCAACGAATGGCGCGCGGTGAGC
>JBFGZP010000040.1:0-16103 GCA_041586695.1 Thauera sp. | reverse complement strand
TGGTCTCCTCGATTGGGGCGCGCGGGACCCCGCCTGCTTGTGATTCGGCGCGCGCAGACGCGGTTCCCCGCGCACGGGCGCGTCGCCGACCCGCCGCCCCCGCCTCGCATCAGCGGTGGCCGACGGGCGGATTGAACAGTGCCACGGTATTGAGGCCGCTCTCCTTGGCGCGGTACATGGCCTCGTCGGCATGCTTCGACAGCTCGAGAAGGTCGGCGCCGTCTTCCGGATAGAGCGAGATGCCGATGCTCGCCGATACGGTGATCGACTGGCCTTCGATGAGGAAGGGCTGATTGATCACCAAGCGGATCTTCTCCCCCACGGTCAGCGCGTCTTCGTCCTGCTGGATGTTGTGCAGCAGGACCACGAACTCGTCGCCGCCGATGCGGGCGGCCGTGTCCGATTCGCGGACGACGCCGCGGATTCGCCCCGCGAGCTCCTTGAGCAGGCGGTCGCCGGCGGCATGCCCCTGGTTGTCGTTGACCGGCTTGAAGCGGTCGAGATCGATGAACATCAGGGCGAGCCGACCGCTGTCACGACGCGCGACGGCGAGTGCTTGTTCGACGCGGTCCGCGAACAGGGCTCGGTTCGGCAAGCCGGTGAGCGGGTCGTGCTGCGCCAGATGCTCCAGTTCCCGGCGGCTGCGCTCGAGTTCGGCGAGTTGCCGCTGGATCTGGTCCCGAAGCTGGCTGAAGCTGCGCGCCAACACCCCGATCTCGTCCTGTCGTTGCAGCGGCAGGCCCTCGGCGCCGCGCTGGTCGGTGAAGCGTTCGACGGCGGCGCTCATGGAATTGATCGGACGCGTCACGGCCCGCGCCACCAGTGCGGCGAGGAGCATGCAGGCGAAGGACAGGCCGAGCACGATCCGCAGCGTGACTGCCCCGAGCCTGTCGGCCTGCGCCAGGACCGAGGCGAGGGGCTGCGCCAGGCCGAGGATCAGGCCGCGTCCGTCGGACGAGGTTTCGCCTTTCGGGCCGATGAACGCGGCCACCACCGGCTTGTCCTTGTAGGGCCCGTCGCGGGCGTCGATCAGTACCTGCTGGACCTTGCCCTCGACCAGGGCACGGGTGCCGGCAAACTCATCCTGGATCAGCACCCGCCTGCCGCGGTCGAAGCCGAAGGTCTGCGCGGGATCGGGATGAATCAGGAAGTCGCCGCTGGCGTTGGCGAGGAAGAGCTGGAAATCCGCGGGCAGGTCGGCCGCCAGCAGGGCGAACATGCCGTCGAGGTCAACATCGATCACCACCAGGCCGAGGACCTTGTCCGGTCCGGCGGTGACGGGCTTGGCGAGCTGGATCGTCGGTTTCCCCAGGCCCGAATGTGCACCACGCTCCTGTTTGATGAAAATGCGCGAAACATAGGTGTCGCCGGCAGACAGCTTGAGGGTATCGAAGACATAGGGGAAATGACCCTTCTCCTGCAGGTCGTCGCCGGTGACCTGCACCAGCAGGCTGCCGTCCCGGTCGATCCGAACGCGCTCCATGCCGTTGTCTGCAGCGGAAATCAGGCGTGTCTGGAAATAGCTCGGATTGACCTCCATGACGAGGCCGAACAGGGTGGCCAGCTGCTCGAGCTGCAGCGGGCCGCCATCCTGCAGCACGGCTCGCGCTGCAGGATGCGATGCCAGCAAACCTGCGTTGCGCTCGATCTCCTCGCGCGCCAGAAGGATGCGTCGGGCGAGAACCTGCGTCGAGGTGAGCAGGTCGTCCTTGGCCGACTGGACCAGCAGGCCACTGCTCGCGTTGTAGGCATAGAAGCCGGTCAATCCGGCGGCCAGGATGCCGACGATTGCCAGCAGCAGCGCCAGCCTCGAAGCGATTCCGAACTTCACGGCGCGAGCACCCTGGTGGACCGGTCACCGGACACGATGCGCTCCCACAGCAGGGTTCGGCGCTCCACGTTCTCGGGCGGCTCCAGCCACACCAGACGGTCCTCCGCACGATGGTAGGGCGATGGCGCGGTGGTGTTGGCCAGCCCCTGGCGGGTCATCAGGGCCTTGCCGGGTCCCGGCTCCAGCAGGTAGTTGATCCAGGCCTCGGCCAGGGCCTTGTCGCGCACGCCGCGCGTGATCGCCCAGCAATCGAGCCAGGCCAGCGCACCCTCCCTGGGGATCACGTAGGCGACGTCCGCCCCCGAGGCCTTCAACAATTGCAGTTGTTGCGATCCATAGTTGGCAAGCAGCAGAGCCGCGCGCCGGGTCCTGAACAACTCGACGGATTCCTCCGGTTGGGTGTAGAAGCCGAGGACGTTGCGACGCAACTCGATCAGCCGATCGACCGTTGCCGGCCAGTCCTGGTCGTCGAGACGAAACGGCGTCTGCTTGCCCAGCGACTGCGCGGCCAGGGAAAAATTGTGGCTGGCGCCGCTATAGGCGAGGACCTTGCCGCGGTAGCGAGGATCCCACAGCGCGGTGATCGAATCCGGCGCCTCGCCGACCTGTACGCGATCGTAGATCAGCCCCATTTCGGCGTAGGTGTAGGGTATGGCGAAGACCTTGCCGTCGTGCACGAGGCCGGGGATGGCCTCGAGGTCGCGGAAACGCGGCAACTGGGCCGCGCGATTGGGAACCGCGGCGATGTCGATCGGCAGCACGAGCCCGGCACCGATATAGCGCTGCAGCTCGGCGGTATTCACCGCGAAGACGTCGAAGGCCGTCGCGTCCTCGCTGTTCACGTGCTTCCACAGGGCTTCGTCGGAGTCGATCACGGTAATCTCGACCCCGCTGCCCGAGCGCTCCTCGAAGACCCTGACCACGTCGGGGTCGGCGTAACCCGGCCACGCCAGCACGCGCAAGGGCTCACCCGCAGGCACCGCCGCAGGAAGCAGCGCCGTGAGCACCGCAGCGAGACGGTGGAGGAAGCGGCGGAGCCGGCACATGGGATCGAGTCCTCTGATGATGTGGCTAATCGACTTTATCGCACGAAAACCACGATAACGACGATGGTAATAGCCCTGGCCGTGCTACCTGCCGCGGGTTAACATTCACTTGCATGTTCACGACCCGACTCGCCCGTCCCGACGGGCGACCGGTCAAGGGATACGGGGGCATTCACGCGGCGTACTCGACCGACCCGGGCCGGCCTGCGAGCCGTCGCTGCGAAGAGCAAACAACACAGGGGCAAGATATGACGACGGAAACGGACAGGATCGAGCACGATGTGGAGGCCGCGGTCGCCGAAGACCCTTCACAGATCGCCGAGCGCGTGCGGCAGATCACCCTGGGGGTGTTGTCGGACGGCAAACTGGACGGCGCCGAGCTCAAGGAGGTCATGGCCGCGGTCGTGAAGGGCGCACGGCAGGGTATCGTCCGCCCGGACGAAGGCAGCGGCGCGGCCATCGGTGAGGCGGTGAAAGGCCTCGACGAGGCCCTGGCCGCCGCCGCCGAGGCTACCCAGCTTGCGGTGCGCGAGGCCGCGGGCCGTACCGACGAGTTCTCGCGCCAGAGCCTGAAGAAGGCCATCGACGAGCTCGGCTCGCTCGAAACCCTGTTCATCGACACGCTCAGCGATGCGGCGAGGGCGTCCACAGGACATGTGCGGACCACGCTGGAAGGCCTTGCCGAGCATGCGCGCGCCAGTGGCACGGCGGTGGGCGGGCGCGTGGAGGCAGCGCTGTCGCAGCTCACGCATGCGATCGCCGACGCGACGCGCGGGCAGATGCAGGCGGGCGCGGACACCGTGCGCCAGCAGGCGGCCCTGCTCGCCGGCATCGCCGCCGGCATGCTCAAGGGCATCGCCGACCGCTTGCAGCCGCCGGACACGACTTCCACCAGGTCGCCGGATCGCCCCGACTGATGTTCTGGCAGGCCATCGGCGCCGCACGCGACCTGTCACGGGCGCAGGATATCGCCGCGGTCCTGATCCGCTACGGCTTCGGCGACCTGGTGCGACGTTTCGGCATGGCCGAGGCGCTCGAGCGTGCAGGCAAGGCGCTGCACTGGCGCGCGCCCGAGGAACTGGCCCGGCTCGAGCCGCCGGCGCGCGCACGTCGCGCACTCGAAGATCTCGGGCCCACCTTCGTCAAGCTCGGCCAGATCCTCGCCACGCGGGTGGACCTGTTCGCGCCGGAGTGGATCGCGGAGTTCGGCAAGCTGCAGGACGCCGCGCCGGCCGTGCCATTCGACGACATCCGTGCACAGCTCACAGAGGACCTCGGCGAAGCGCCCGAGACGGCGTTCGCGACGCTGGACACGCAGCCGCTGGCCGCCGCATCGCTGGCGCAGGTCTACAGGGCCAGGCTGGGCGACGGGCGCGAGGTCGTCCTCAAGGTGCGCCGACCCGGCATCCGCCCCACGGTCGAGGCCGACCTGCGCCTGCTCGCGCGGCTGGCCGAGATCGTCGCCGCCGAGGCGCCCGAGATGCGCCGCTACCGGCCACAGGAGGTCGTGCACGAATTCACCATGTCGCTCAGGCGTGAACTCGATTTTGCCGCCGAGTGCCGCAACGCGGAGCGCATCGCCGGCCACTTCGCCGCCGACGCCGACATCATGATCCCGGCCATCCACTGGCAGTGGAGCGGCGAACGGCTCAACGTCCAGGACTATGTCGCCGGTATTCCCGGTCGAAACCTCGCGGCGGCCGATGCGGCCGGGCTGGACCGCAAGCTGCTCGCCAGGCGCGGCGCGGTCGCGGTCCTGAAGATGATGCTCGAGGATGGCCTCTTCCATGCCGACCCCCATCCGGGCAACGTCTTCTACCTGCCGGACAACCGCATCGCCTTCATCGATTTCGGCATGGTCGGGCGTCTGTCCGAGGAGCGCCGCTACGAGGTTGCCGTGTTGCTGCACGGCCTGGTCACCGGCGATGCCGGTACCGTCGCCGAGATCCTGCTCGACTGGCGTGACGGCGGCGAGCCGGAACTCGAGGTCGATTCGGCACGCCTGCGCGCCGAGATCGATCTGTTCGTCGATCAGTACAAGGGCGTGCCACTGAAACGCCTCAGGCTGGGGGAGATGCTGAGCGATCTGCTCGCGATCCTGCGCGAGCACCGGCTGGCGCTGCCGCCGGATCTGTCCCTGCTGATCAAGACCTTCATCACCCTCGAAGGCATGGGCCGCCAGCTCGACCCCGACTTCGACATGGCGTCCGAAGCCGCACCCTTCCTCCAACGCGTGCTGATCGCGCACCGCGCGCCGGCAGCGCTGGCGCGCCGGGGCTGGGACGCGCTGACGCGGGCGGTGGATGTGCTGACCGGGCTGCCGCGCGACATGGGCCAGCTGCTGCGGGCCGCGCGACGCGGCAAGCTGCGCGTCGAGGTCGAGGTCCTGCCGCTGAAGCGTTTCGGCGATCGCATCGATCGCGCCGCGAGCCGGCTGACGATCGGGATCGTCACCGCGGCGCTGATCATCGGCTCCGCCATCGTCATGACCGTCGCCGGCGACTCGCTGCCGGCGGGCCTGCCCACCTTCGCCCTGCTCGGCTTCGTCGGCGCCGTCGCGGGCGCGATCTGGCTGCTGGTGTCGATCAGGCGCAGCGGCAAGGACTGAAAGGGCTCTCGCGCTTCGGTCCGGGCGACACCTCAGGCTTTCCCGCGCTTCAGGTCGAGCCACACCCCGCGCGCCATCCAGCCGAGCACGACGACGCCGAGGCCCAGCGCGCCCCACAACCACCAGTGGCGCCCCGGTTGCCACAGGCTGGCCGGGCGCGCGACCGCTTCGACGGCCGCGTTTCCACCGGCGATGCGCGCGACGGCAAAAGCAGCCTCTGCATCGGTGCCGTAGCCCGGCACGATCGTGTGCGGCGACAGCCAGGCGGGCGCGCGGTCGGGGTGGCCCACGGCGAGCACGTAGGGGCCCGCACCGCGCACGACGAAGACGATTTCCTCGGGAACCCAGCCGAGCTGCAGAAGCGGGGGTGCGCCGGCGGTCTGCGGGCGCTCGGCGCTGACGCGCCAGAGTGGATCGCGCGTGAGCGTCAGGTTCACCGGCGGCCCCTCGCGCACGGCGCCCTCGCCCTGCAGCCGATAGCCGACGCCGTGCGCGCGAAACTGCCAGCGTGCGCTCACGCCCGGCCGCGACGCCACGCGCGCGGCGACGACGTCGTTGCCGGCGGCGGGAACGAGGCGAAGCTGGTCGATCGGAAACAGGCCGGGGGCGAGGTAATCGACGTGCTCGCCCGCCGCGACGCCCGTCAGTTCGAGCCACTGCCGCTGCGGCGGGCTCGGCTGCGCGCGGTGGATGAGCTCGAGTTCGGTGGGGGCCGGCAGCGGCGCGTCGCCGAGCCAGCTCACCCGCAGGTAGCGCTCGGCGCGGCCAGCGAGGGTGATCCGGGAGCGTGCGATGCGCGCCTCGCCCTGACCGACCGCGAGCACCGCTTCGTTCGGCGCCAGGCTTCGCCACTCGGCGAGATCGCGCGAGGTCTCGATGTGCACCCGGCCCTCGAAGTCGCTGTCGGCCGCGAGCGGAATTTCGACGGCGTGCACCGCGTGGGGAAAACGCTCGGTGTCGGCGACGAAACGCGTCGCCGCGGGCGTCGCCTGGGCGCCCTTGTCGACTTCGACGTGGACGCGGGTATCGCTGCCGCGCTGCTCGACCGAGACCTCGGTGGCGCGCCTGCCGCGGCCTGGCGCGGCAGGCAGCGGCGTCAGGGCGACGCGCGCGCTGAAGCTGCGTTCGCTGCGCTCGCGCGCCAGGCGGGCCATCGGCAGGGCTTCGCCGGCGGCATTGAACACCCGCAGATCGCCGAGGTCCGCGCGGCGGGTGGCGCGGTAGACGTCGGCGTCGAGCGCCAGGCGCAGCAGCGAGGCGTTTGCCGGGACGTCGATGCCGAGCCGTGCGGCGTAGTCGGCGGGGCGGTCGGCCGCCGCCGGTGCGGCCAGCGCGCACAGGAGGATCGGCAGAAAGGTGCGCTTCATGCCGGGGACTCCCGCGCCGGCGGCAGGGGTGAGAAGTAGCCGACCACGAGCAGCAGCACGCCGGCGCCGAGGAAGGACACGATGCGTGCCACGGTGGCGGTGTTGGCCATGTCGACCAGGAACAGCTTCGCCACCACCACGCCGAGCAGGGCCGCGCCGATCATCCACAAGCTGCGCCGCGTCTTGCGGCTGGCAAGGAAGGTCAGCACGAGGCCGAGCGCCGCCCAGAACAGCGACAGCGCCATCTGCACGGTTCCGCTGCGGAACAGCGCGTCGCCGTCCCAGGGCACATCCGCATGATGGTGCAATGCGCGCAGCAGCACGCCGTTGGCAACCAGGAAGGCCAGCGTCGCGAGCAGCCTGGGGAACTGGCCGAAACCGCGCGGCGGTGCGATCGTGGGGTGGGCAGACAGGCCCTGCCACCAGCGCAGGCTGGTCAGCAGGGCGGCACACAGGGCGAGGTCGAGCGGGTTGAGCAGCGGCAGGTGGGGCAAGGGTGCGGCCGCACCGTCGCCGGCGACGTTCATCACCACCAGCCACAGCAGCAGCACCGCCACCAGACCGCCGACGGCGCTGCGCAGGTAGGCCGACGGCCACGCCGCCAGCGGCCAACGCGCCTGGCGGTCCGCCCACAGCACCGCCAGCACGGCGGCGATCGGCGCGATCGCCCACGCCGCGATCGCCCAGGCCTCGGCGCCGAGGCGCGCATCGGCGGCCTCGGCCAGCATCCATGCCGCGGCCGCCGTCAGCAGCCAGAGCCCGAGCACGTGGGCGCGCGGCAGCCAGTGCAGGTGGGCGCCGTCCGCTTCGGCGCGGCGCAGGGTCCACCCATGCGCCAGGGCGGCGACCGCCCAGGCGAGCAGGCCCCAGCCCTCGGCCGGGCTGCGGCTGGTGAACAGGCTGCCGATGAGCGACAGCAGCATGCCGGGCAGGGTGAGGAGTGCGATCGAGTGCAGCGCCGGCCAGGCGAGGCGGCGCGCCACCAGGCTCGCCAGTGCGGCGCTCGAGGCAAAGAACAGCAAGGTGGCCGCAGGCATCTGTCGCCGGGTCAGCCAGGCGTCGAGTTCGCCGATGCCGCCCACCAGCCACCACAGCGTCGCCCACACCAGCAGCAGCGTGCTCGCGAGCGGCAGCACGCGCGACCACGCCGCCCGATGCGATCCGGCGATGCGGCTGGCGAAGAAGCCCGACAGCGCGATGATCAGGGCACCGACCAGTTGCGCATTGGCCAGCGCAAGGCCGCGGCGGTCGCCATCGAGTCCGCCATCGGCGGCGAAGAAGAAGCCGGCGCCGAGTTGCAGCAGCAGGCCGGCGGCGATCGCCAGCCTGCGCGACTGGCGCGCGCCGACCCACAGCAGGGCCGCGCCCTCCATGGCCCAGGCGGCCGCGGTCCAGCGGCCGTCGAGCGCCAGCGGAATCGCCAGGGTGAGGAAGGCGATGCCGAGGGCGAGGAAGGATTCGACCAGCAGGCGCATGCCCTCGCGATCGCGCGCGAGCAGCCAGCGCGCCAGCACGACGTAGAAGCCGCCGACGGCGAGTGCGCTCCAGGCCATGGCGTACTCGATGTGCTGGCACAGCGCGGCCTGCAGCCCGAAACCCACCACGGGGGTGCCGAACACCAGCCCGGCATCGACGTAGTGGCCGAGTTTCGGCGCCTGCCGCCAGGCGTAGAGCACGGCCGCGGCGACGTACATCAGGAAGAAGCCGATCAGGAAAGGCTCGGTGCTGGCGAGCAGTTCCGGGCGGTAGTCGCGCGCCCCCCAGGCCAGCGCGATGGAAAAGGTGAACAGGAAGCCGGTGAGGTTGAGCGCACGCCAGGCCTTCTTCCAGGCGATCCCCAGCACGCCGAGGTTGAGCACGGTGTAGTAGGCGAACAGCGAGACGTGGTCGCCCTGCCCGGTCGAGGCCAGGATCGGCGCCAGGAAACCGCCGGCCGTGCCGATCACGGCCAGCGCCGGCGCGTTCTGCAGGATCGCCAGCAGCGCCGCCAGGGCGACGATCGCCAGCAGCAGGGTAAAGGCGACACCGGGCCCGAGCATGCCGGACAGGCGCATCGCCGCGAACGCGGTCAGATACAGCACGGCGATGCCGCCGCCCTGCATCGACATGGCGTAGCCGCTGCGCCGCGCGCGCAGGCGCCAGCCCGTCACCAGCAGCGCCACGCCGCCCACGGCGATGGCGGCCAGCCGCACTTCCACCGGCAGCAGGCTGTGCTCCACCGCGTAGCGCGCCAGAAAGGCAAAGCCGAAGAAGAGCACCAGCAGGCCCACGCGCACGACCGTGTTGCCACCCAGCAGCCAGCTGCGGGCGCGCTCGTAGAGCTGGTCGAGGCTATCCGGGCCTGGAGCCGTCGCCGCGCCTGCAGCCGCTGCGGGCGCAGCGCCGCGAGGCGCGGCCGTCGGCTCGGTCCGGGCGGCTGGGTCGGTCGCCGCCGCCACCGGCGCACTCGCCGTGCGCTCGGGCGAAAGGCCCGCGGACGGCGGCGTGACGATCGCCCCCGGTCGCGGGGCCGCGCTGGCAAGGCCGGTCGCGGGCCGCGGCGCCTGCAGCCGCGCGACTTGCTCGCGCAGATCGGACAACTCGGCCTCGAGCCGGCTCAAGCGCTCGTCGTGGGTCGGGCCGCGGCGCTTCAGGCGCCACTGCAGCAGGCCGCCGACGCAGGCGCCGAGGATGGCGCCCAGGGCGACGCTGGTGTACGACTCGGCACCCAGCCAGGCGCCGAGCAGGAGGCCGATCAGGATCCACATGACAGGATCCCCCGGGGAAGGTGCATGCGCGCGCTCATCGGGGGGTCACCTGGCTTCGCCTGCTCGACCTCGGGTTCATCGGCGCGGGTGCTGGAAAGTGGAAATCGGGGATGGGGATGCATCGGCGAAAGTATCCCCGGGTGCTTCGGCCACGGTCAATCGCCCGATCGTGCCGCCGCGTGCGGTATGTCCGCTTGTCGGACCGTTAGCCGCGAGCCGCATCGTTCCCGCCTCGCATGACGGCTGCCGAATCGCGCGACCGCGGACGAGTGCGCCGGGCCGTGCCGGTGCCGGGATCGCTTGCCCGGCTCGTGCGGGCGTTGTCGTTCGCCGCGCGAATTCACTTGCGGGCCGGGTTCGCTTGCCTATGCTTGGGAAATGTTGTTTTCGAGCCCGTTCGAAGGCATCTTCCGCCGCCGGGGAGGTGCCGGTGACGGGGCAGGCGGCGGCGCGCTGATGCGGCCGCGGCTCCGCCCCCTTTTGTCGGCTGGACCAAACCTCGAACATGGGTGGCGAGCGCCGCAAGGCTGGCCAGGGCCCGCAGGTTTCGCTTCCGGGGAGGATTGCCGATGAGACTGCCGGACGTGCTGTCAGCCGAAGAGCGATCGAGAAGATGGTGGAAGGCCTGGCGAACGGTCGATTTTTCCTGGGCAGCGCTGGCAAACAAGGCGTGGTCGGGCGCTGACGGTGCGGCCGGCGACGACCGCCTGCAGGACTACTGGCGCCTCGACCCGGCCTCGGGTGCGCGGCGCAGCGATTCCGAGCTGTTCGCGGCGGGCGAGCTGGAGCGCGATCCGCGGGGCAGGCCGTGGCATGTGGCGCACCTGCCCGCACAATGGGATGACGGCTCGCCGACCTGGAAGAGCGATCTGAACGATCCGAAATGGCAGGACTTCTGGCGCATCGTTCGCGCCCGCCTCGACGCCAGCGGCGTCGATGCCCTGACGGGCGGGCCGGCGGACGAGTCGCCCGCGCCGGCCGCCCTGGCCGGCGTGGTCTTCGGCGAGGCGCCGCCGGACTGGGCGTGGGACGAGAACCTGCTGAGCCTGAACGCCGCATTCCAGACCTGCGCATTTCTCGCCGGGGTTTCCTTTTCCGGTGTCGAGTCCGCATCGGACCTCGACCTCCGGCATTGCCTGTTCGGCAGTATTGCCGACTTCGATCGAGTGCTCATCCACGGCGATCTCGAGCTCGATGCCGCCGTGTTCCTGTCCCATCTGCGCATGGCGCGCGCGACCATTGCCGGCGATCTCCGCATCAGCGACTGCGATTTCCGCGGGGAGCTTTCCTTTCACAAGGGACGGGTCGAGGGCGAGACCCGCTGCTACGCCTCCGTATTTCACGCTCCCGCCCTTTTCGAGGAGAGCTCGTTCGTATCGGAAGCGGGTTTCGCCTGGTGCCGATTCCTCAACGTCGCCAGCTTTGTGGACCTGCGTTTTCGCGGTCTCGCCTCGTTTGTCGACGATGTCTTCGCCACGGATACCACGTTTGCCGGGCGATGCTACGGCGACTTCCATTGCGTCGACTGCACTTTCGAGCGCGGCACGACCTTCGCATTCATGTTCTTCCGGCGCGAGGCGTGGTTCGCCGCCAGTCGCTTCGGCGAGGCGGTGCTGCTTCAGAACTTGAGGTTTCGCGGCAAGGCATCGTTTGTCGATGCGGTATTCCACGGGGAACTACGCTGCGTCGAGGTGTGCTTTGGGGGCGCCGTGGCGTTCCACAATGCCGTCTTCGAAGGCATGGCGAATTTCAGCGGCTGTCGTTTTCCCGCCGATGCCGCCCTCCATCACGCCGCGTTCCGGGGCGCGGATTTTCGCCGGACGGCCGATTTCACGCTCGCGGGCTTCACGCCCTGGGGCGCATTCACCGAGACCGCCTTTCAGCAGGACGTGCTGTTCTCGCCGCAAGCACTGCGGGACAGGAAGTCCTTTGCCGCGGCCTTCACGGCAGCCGGTGAGGCCGCGGCGGCTGCGGCGAAGGGCGACCCCGAACGCTACGCGCTGGAGGTGGACCGGCGGTTCGGCGAACTGGAAAAGGCGTTTCAGGCCCTGAAGAAGGGAATGGCACGCCAGCAGGCACGGCTGGAGGAGCATCGCTTCTACCGTCTGGAACTGCTCGCCCGCAGGCGCTGCTCCGCCGCCTCCTTCCTGGAGCGATGCATCATCGGTCTGTACGACGTGTCCAGCCGGTGCGGAACCTCCTATGTGCGCCCGCTGGTGATCCTGGCCGCCCTGGTCCTGCTCTGCGGCCTCGGTTTCTGGCTGTCGACGCAGACCGCGGACAGTCTCGCGATCGCCCTCGCGCCGCTGCCCATGCGGGGGCCGGACGGCGCCTTCGTCGATGCCGTGCGCTTCTCGCTGGAAAACACCATCCAGCCCATGAGCGTGTGGAAGAACGTCCCCGCGAGCGCGCATCCTCGCGCCGCATGGGTGCAGGCGCTGCTGAACGAGGACGATCCGATCCGCTTCCTGCTGGTGCGGGTGGCCGCCACGCTGCAGTCGCTGGTGTCGATCGCGCTGCTGTTTCTGGCCGCGCTCGGATTCAAGCGCCATTTTCAGATGAGCACCTGACGCCGGCGCCGGCCGGGATCGCCGCCCGGTCCCGACCGGCGCCGGCTCCGCGTGCGGCAAACGAACCAGGCGGCCAAATAGCCGGTGGTTTCGAGCACGGAGCCGGCGGATTCGAGAACGGCCCGGATTTCCGCTTCGCTGCGGATCGTCTCGATCGTGATGCTGCGGCTGGGCAGGTCGGGCTGCACCTTTGCCGCAGCGTCGATGGACGCGATCGCGTGGGTGATGCTGGGGGCGCAGCCGCCGCAGCTCATGTTGGCGATGGTCGGTTTCATGCCGCACTCCTGAGTGGATGGAAGGAAGCTTCCTTGTCAGGCTTCCCAGCATTGGAATGTCAAGCACGAAAATAATTTCGCTTTCGCCTTGACCTTCCCAACATTGGAAACTTTAGACTGCAGTACAGATCCCAGCTTCCATGGCCGGGACCATCCATCCAGGAGGCAAACATGGCTTCTGCAACACCGAATAGCAGCGCAGACCCGGTGTCGACGGTGAGTCTTTCCATCGAAGGCATGAGTTGCGCGTCCTGCGTAGGCCGCGTGGAGCGCGCGCTCAAGGCCGTTCCCGGCGTCGGCGCGGCCAACGTGAATCTCGCTACCGAGCGGGCGGACATCTCCTTCAACGGGGCGGCCGACATGCCTGCCGCGATCGAGGCGATCGAGCGCACCGGCTTCCACGTCGTCGAAGACGACATCGAGCTCGCCATCAGCGGCATGAGCTGCGCCTCGTGCGTGGGGCGCGTCGAACGCGTGCTGTCGGCGGTGCCGGGCGTGCGCCAGGCCAGCGTCAATCTGGCCACCGAGCGTGCGCTGGTGAAAGTCGCGCGCGGCGTCACCGCCGCCGACCTGGTTCGCGCCGTCGCGGCGACGGGATTCGAGGCGCGGGCGCTGGTGTCGGGCGACGGCGGCAGCGCATCCGATCTCGAAGCCGCGCGCCGGGAAGCGGAGACGCGTGCGCTCAAGCGCGCCCTCGGCCTGGCCGCCATCATGACGCTGCCCGTCTTCGTACTCGAGATGGGGTCTCACTTCATCCCGGGCATGCACGACTGGATCATGCGCACCATCGGCATGCAGACGAGCTGGACCCTGCAGTTCGCGCTGGCGACGATCGTCCTCTTCGGCCCGGGCCTGCGCTTCTTCACCAAGGGCATTCCGGCCCTGCTGCACGGCGCCCCCGACATGAACTCGATGGTCGCCGTCGGCACTGCGTCTGCCTGGGCTTACTCGGTGGTGGCCACCTTCGCCCCGGGCCTCTTGCCCGCGGGTACGGTCAATGTCTACTACGAGGCCGCGGCGGTGATCGTTACCCTGATCCTGCTCGGACGCTTCCTCGAGGCGAAGGCGAAGGGTCGGACCTCGGAGGCGATCAAGCGCCTGGTCGGCCTGCAGCCGCGGACGGCGCGCGTGGTCCGTGACGGCCACGCGCAGGAGATTCCGATCGACGAAGTGCGCAGCGGCGACCTGATCGATGTGCGCCCCGGCGAGCGCCTGCCGGTCGATGGCGAAGTGCTCGAGGGCTCGAGCTTCGTCGACGAATCGATGATCACCGGCGAACCGGTGCCGGTCGAGAAGACGGTCGGCTCCAAGCTGGTCGGCGCGACCGTCAACCAGAACGGCGCACTCAGGTTCCGCGCGACCAAGGTCGGCGCCGATACGGTGCTGTCGCAGATCATCCGCATGGTCGAGCAGGCCCAGGGCGCCAAGCTGCCGATCCAGGCGATCGTCGATCGCGTCACGATGTGGTTCGTGCCGGCGGTGATGGCGGCCGCGGCGCTGACCTTCGTCGTCTGGCTCGTCCTCGGGCCCGAGCCGGCACTCACGTTCGCGCTGGTCAATGCGGTGGCGGTGTTGATCATCGCCTGCCCGTGCGCGATGGGGCTGGCGACGCCGACCTCGATCATGGTCGGCACCGGGCGCGCGGCCGAGCTCGGCGTGCTGTTCCGCAAGGGCGACGCGCTGCAGCAGCTCAGGGATGCGCGGGTGGTGGCGGTGGACAAGACCGGTACCCTGACCGCCGGCCGGCCGGAGCTGACCGACCTGGTCGTCGCCGACGGCTTCGAACGTGGCGCGGTGCTCGCAAGTGTGGCCGCGGTCGAGGCCCGCTCCGAGCATCCGATCGCTCGCGCCATCGTCGCGGCGGCCGAAGCGGAGAGTCTCGTACTCGACAAGCTCGACGGGTTCGAGGCGGTCACAGGCTTCGGCGCCCGTGCCGAGGTCGGTGGCGTCAAGGTCGAGATCGGTGCCGATCGCTTCATGGAGAAGCTCGGGCTGGACGTAGCTGCCTTCGCCGAGACCGCATCGCGCCTCGGCGACGAGGGCAAGACGCCGCTCTACGCCGCCATCGACGGCAGGCTGGCAGCCATCATCGCCGTCGCCGACCCGATCAAGGAGACGACCCCGGCGGCGATCCGGGCGCTGCACGATCTCGGCCTCAAGGTCGCCATGATCACCGGCGACAACCGGCGCACGGCCGAAGCGATCGCGCGCCAGCTCGGCATCGACGAAGTCGTCGCCGAGGTGCTGCCCGACGGCAAGGTGGATGCGGTCAGGCGGCTGCGGGCGGCGCATGGCGCGCTCGCCTATGTCGGTGACGGCATCAACGACGCTCCGGCGCTGGCGGCGGCCGATGTCGGCGTGGCGATCGGCACCGGCACCGATATCGCCATCGAGGCGGCCGACGTGGTGCTGATGTCGGGCGATCTCGGCGGTGTGCCGAACGCCATCGCGCTGTCGAAGGCGACGATCGGCAACATCCGCGAGAACCTGTTCTGGGCCTTCGCCTACAACACGGCGCTGATCCCGGTCGCTGCAGGGGTGCTCTATCCGGCGAACGGCATCCTGCTGTCGCCGGTGCTGGCCGCCGGCGCGATGGCATTTTCGAGCATCTTCGTGCTCGGCAACGCGCTGCGCCTGCGCCGTTTCCAGGCGCCGTTCCGCCCGGGCGTCGCCGCGCGTGCGGGCGTTCCAGGCCCGGCTGCCGCGACCCGCGAGGCGCAACCCGCCCTCGCGGACTGAGGCAGTGCGGAAGATCGCGGAAACCCACCGCTCACAAGGAGAAAAGTGCCATGAACATCGGACAGGCGGCGAAGGCGTCGGGCGTCTCCGCCAAGATGATCCGCTACTACGAGTCGACCGGACTGATCCGGCCGGCGAAGCGCTCCGAGGCCGGCTATCGCCATTTCGGCGACGCCGACGTGCATACGCTGCGCTTCATCCGCCGCGCGCGCGACCTGGGCTTCACCGTCGAGCAGATCGGCGAACTGCTGGGGCTGTGGCACGACCACACGCGCAAGAGCGCCGACGTGAAGCAGCTCGCGATGGGGCACGTGGTCGCGCTGCGACGCAAGATCGCCGAACTCGAAAGCATGGTCGCCACGCTGAGCAAGCTGGCGGGAAGCTGTCATGGAGACCACCGGGCCGACTGTCCGATCCTCGAGGATCTGGCTTCTGCCGATGTCGAGGCCGTGGCGCGGGAGGCGCCGCGATTCGGCGTCGCCGGTGCGCACGAGGGAAGACGCTCGTCGGCCGATGCGGGTGTGCGGTGAACACTGAAGCGATGGGTACTCCGTTCGACAGGGGCGGCGCCTGCGCCGGTCCAGCTGGAGAAGCAGCAACATGAGCACAGAAGAAAGTGGGCGCCTCTTCCATTGGCTGCTGGGTGGCGCCGCGGCATTTCTCGTCGGTGCGATCATTTTCGCGCGATGGGAGGCGCCATCGGACATCGATCCGGCGGACAAGGCGCAGGTTGCGGCGGGTCGGCAGATCTACGATCGACATTGCAGCGCCTGTCATGGTGTGAACCTCGAGGGCCAGCCGAACTGGCGCCAGCGCCTGCCCAACGGACGCCTGCCGGCGCCGCCGCACGATGCCAGCGGCCACACCTGGCACCATCGCGACGCGCTGCTGTTCGGCATCGTCAAGGAAGGCATGGTGCC
>JBFGZP010000039.1:0-16392 GCA_041586695.1 Thauera sp. | reverse complement strand
TGGATCGTGACCGGCAATATCGACGCTTCCGCCGAGGGTATCTTCACCTTCGCCACGCTGCCGAGCGAGGATTCGCTGGCACTCCTCAAGGCCGCCCAGGTCGTGTGGGACGAAGAGGCTGCCAAGTCGCCGCGTGCGAAGAAGGCGATCGACATCCTGCGCGCTACGGCGAAGGCTGCGGGCAGGGGCTGAAGGCCGTGCTAGCTCGCGTCCTGAAATTCCAAGACGGGGTCTCCGAATTCATCGGCAAGGCAGTGTCGTGGCTCTGCCTTGTCATGATCGGTGTGCTGATGTACGAGGTCATCGGCAGGTACCTGTTCAACAACCCGACGGAATGGGCACACGAGAGCACGACCATGCTCTATGGCACGTTCTGCATTCTGGGCGGCGTGTACACCCATGTGCACAACGGCCACGTGCGATGCGAAGTCGTTTATCACATGTTCCCGCCCCGCGGGCGTGCGATTCTGGACGTGATAACGGGTTTGGTGGGCCTCGCCGTCTTTGCCGTCTTCTTCTTCGTGGTGCTCGACTTCGCGCTCGAATCCTGGCAGAGAGGCGAGCGCTCGTCCAAGAGTACCTGGGCGCCACCGATCTATTGGTTCAAGAGTGTGTTACCCCTGGCGGCCTTCCTGATCTGGCTTCAGAGCCTGGTTCACCTGATTCGCGATATTGCGGTGGTGTTCGATGTTGCGCCCGAGTTGCAGAAACAGGACGAAGAGCATCGTGCACTGCAAAAAGATCACATAACGGACGAGCTGTTGCCGGCAACACGGCACGAGCCAAGAGCGTAGGGGGCGCGTAGTCGAGGCTCTGAATGAGCCTCCCAGCCTCCCCGCCGCCGAACTTCGCAGCAAGGCTCAGCGCCCGCTTGCTCCCCTCAACCCTCGGCGGCCCCAGCGCTGGGCATCTCACGGCTCCACACGGCCGAGAGCCGAAGCGCGCGCTGGCCATTGGAATGGCGCAAATTTTCTAGAAGGCTGACGAAGCAATGGCAGACCTGGATCCGTTAGTCGTAACAATGGGAATGTTCGGCGCGATGCTCGTGCTGCTGGCGCTCGGTGCGCCGCTGACGTGGGCGCTGCTCTCAGTGGGCACGACCTTTGCGTACTTCCTTTGGGGGCCCGGAGGTCTCAACCTGCTGGCGGTCAGTTCGTTCGCCGCAATGGACAATTTTCTGCTGGTCGCGCTTCCCATGTTCATCTTCATGGGCTTGATGCTGCAGAAATCGGGAATTACCGACGCCCTGTTCGAGATGATCAGCAAGATCATGGGCGGCATTCCGGGCGGTCTCGGTATGGGCACCGTGATCATCTGTGCGGTGATCGCCGCCATGGCCGGCGTGTCCGGCGCTGCAACCGTCAGTCTCGGGGTCATCGCGTTGCCAGCGATGCTCAAACGCGGCTACGACAAGCGGCTGGTGACCGGCACGATCATGGCCGGAGGTGCGCTCGGCTTCCTCATCCCTCCCAGTGTCTTGATGATCCTGTACGCATTCCTGGCCAAGGAATCGGTCGGCAAGCTGTTTGCGGCGGGGATTGGCCCGGGCTTGCTGCTCGCCGCCATCTACATGGTTTATGTGTTCGCGCGCGGCATCATCAATCCGAAGCTGGCGCCGCCGATTCCCGTGGATGAGCGGGTGAACTTCGTCGGCAAGCTGGTGTCGCTCAAGGCGCTGATCCTGCCGGGCGCGCTGATCGGCACGGTGCTGAGTTTCATTATCCTCGGTGTGACTTCGCCGTCCGAGGCCTCAGCGGTGGGCGCCGCCGGCGCGATCGTGTGCGCCGCAATCTACCGCACGCTGACCTGGGAGATGCTCAAGCACGCGCTCTTCGATACGACGAAGCTGATGGGCATGCTGATCTGGATCACGCTGGCCGCCGTCTTCTTCAGCAAGGTATATCTCGGCCTGGGCGCGGGCATGATCCTCGAGGAATTCATCGAGGATTTCGACCTGTCTCCCCAGATGGTGATTTTCGCCATGCTGGCGTGCTATTTCCTGCTCGGCATGTTCCTCGACGATTTCGCGATCGTATTCATCACGGTGCCGCTGTTCGTGCCGATCGTCGAGTCCCTGGGCTACGACACGGTCTGGTTCGCGGTGCTGTTCATCATCAGCATGCAGACGGCTTATCTCACCCCGCCGTTCGGATACAACCTGTTCTACATGCGCGCGGTGGCGCCACCCGAAATCACCATCTACGACCTCTACTGGGCGGCGATACCGTTCATTTTTCTGCAGATCCTCGGCTTGGCCCTCGTATTCGCCTTTCCCCAGATTGCGCTCTGGCTGCCGGAGTTGCTGTTCGGCTCTTAGCCCCTATGAGTACCGCAACGCTGAACCGCAGGTCCTGAGGGCGGTATGCGTTTGACGAATTCGGGCGCGAAGCGACCCGGACTTGGCCTGCAACCCTTTACGCGATTTCTGCGAGGGACGCGAAGATGAAGACTCCGAATCAACCGCTTTCCGGAAACGCGATGCCGCGTTTCGGCGGCATCGCGACGATGATGCGCCTGCCGCTGGCCGAATCCGCCGACGGCCTGGACGCCGCCTTCATCGGCGTGCCGCTGGACATCGGCACCTCGAACCGGGCCGGCGCGCGCTTCGGGCCACGCCAGATCCGCGCGGAGTCCTCGCTGCTGAGGCCCTACAACATGGCCACCGGCGCCGCGCCCTTCGACGTCCTGCAGGTCGCAGACCTCGGTGACGTGCCGATCAATACGTTTTCGATCGACAAGTCGATGCCCATCATCACGGACTTCTACCGGCGCGTGCTCGGCGCCGGCTGCGTGCCGTTGACGATGGGCGGCGACCACACCATAGCCCTGCCCATCCTGCGCGCCCTGCAGCAGCAGCACGGGCCGGTTGCACTGGTGCACGTCGATGCCCACGCCGACGTCAACGACGACATGTTCGGCGAGCCGATCGCTCACGGCACACCGTTCCGCCGCGCCGTCGACGAAGGCCTGCTGCAGAACGACAAGGTCTGGCAGATCGGCCTGCGGGGCAGCGGCTATTCGGCCGAGGACTTCGACTGGCCCCGCCAGCAGGGTTTCACGATCGTCCAGGCGCATGAGGTCTGGTACCAATCCCTTGCTCCACTGATGGATGGCATCCGCGCCAGGATCGGCGATGCGCCGTGCTACCTGAGCTTCGACATCGACGGCATCGATCCGTGCTTCGCCGGCGGTACCGGCACGCCGGAGATCGGTGGCCTGACCGTGCCGCAGGCGCTGGAGATCGTGCGCGGCTGCCGGGGGCTGAACCTGGTCGGTGCCGATCTCGTCGAGGTCGCGCCGCCCTACGACACCAGCGGGAATACCTCGCTGCTCGGGGCCAACCTGCTGTTCGAGATGTTGTGCGCGCTCCCGGGTGTGCCGCACCGTTAGGTGCCGAGTTTCAAGCGCATGTGCCTAGCCGGGATGCGGTTCATGGGCGGCTTCGGTGCAGCGTTCGGACCCTCGACCATCATGTTGGTCCGCCCGAACTGCATGGCCCGAAACACGGTATCGCCCGCGTGGTCGTCGGCACGGCCGCGGCGATCCAGGACGTATTCGATGCTCCCGAACAGCGCCTTCAAGACTGATTGCCGTTTTGTGAATGCGGATGCGTCCGTGCCAGCGCATCGGGCCACCCGGCGTGGCCGGAGAGGAGCGTCTGCCTCAAGAGATCACGACCGGAGAAGACCATGATTTTTGAAACCCCTTTGCCGCAACCCGACGCGCTGCGGCGCGAGATCGATGCGCACTACCGCGCCGACGAAGCGGCCTGCGTGACCGCTCTCCTCGCCCAGCTCGACGCGGCGCCCGAGGCCCAGGCGCGCATCCAGGCCACTTCCAGGCGGCTGGTCGAGGGCGTGCGTGCCAGTTCCAAGGGCGGCATCGACGCCTTCCTGCACGAGTACGGTCTGTCGACCCAGGAAGGGGTCATGCTGATGTGCATTGCCGAGGCGCTGCTTCGCATCCCCGACGACGACACCCAGGAAGCGCTGATCCGCGACAAGATGTCGGCCGCCAACTGGGACGCACATATCGGGCGCAGCGACTCGGTGTTCGTCAACGCCTCGACCTGGGCATTGATGCTGACCGGTCGGGTCGTCGGCCTGCGCGGAGTCAAGGGCCAGACGCCGGGTGCGGTGCTGCGCCGGCTCGTCGCCCGCGTCGGCGAGCCGATGATCCGCGAGGCCGTGAACCAGGCAATGCGCATCATGGGCAAGCAGTTCGTCATGGGGCGCTCGATCGGCGAGGCGCTCGAGCGCGCCAAGGCATTCGAGCGCAAGGGCTATCGCTATTCGTACGACATGTTGGGAGAAGCCGCGCGGACGATGGCCGACGCCGACCGCTTCTTCGACTCCTACCGCAGCGCGATCGCCGCAATCGGCCGCGTGTCGGGCGGGAAGGGCATCTACGACGGGCCCGGCATCTCGGTCAAGCTGTCGGCGCTGCACCCGCGCTATGAGCTGTGGCAGGAGCGCCGGGTGATGGACGAGTTGCTGCCGCGCATGCACGCGCTCGCGGCCGAGGCCGCCCGGCTCGACATCGGGCTCAACATCGACGCCGAGGAGGCGGCGCGGCTGGACATCTCGCTCGACGTCATCGAGGCGATCTCCGGCTCGGCCGACCTCAAGGGCTGGGACGGCTTCGGCGTTGTCGTGCAGGCCTACCAGAAGCGTGCGCCTTTCGTCATCGACTGGCTCGCCGACATGGCCGGCCGCCACGGCCGCCGGCTGATGGTGCGCCTGGTCAAGGGCGCCTACTGGGATGCGGAGATCAAGCTGTCGCAGGAGCTTGCGCTGGCCGACTATCCGGTCTTCACGCGGAAGGTGAACACCGACGTCGCCTACCTCGCCTGCGCGCGCAAGCTGCTCGCCCGCCGCGACGTGTTCTATCCGCAGTTCGCGACCCACAACGCCCATTCCATCGCGTCGGTGCTCGAGTACGCCGGCAGCGAGGGCGGCTTCGAGTTCCAGCGCCTGCACGGCATGGGCGAGGAGCTCTACGAGGGCGTGGTCGAGGACAAGCGTATCGGCATGCCGTGCCGCATCTACGCGCCGGTCGGGGAGCACGAGGACCTGCTCGCCTACCTGGTGCGCAGGCTGCTCGAGAACGGTGCCAACAGCTCCTTCGTGAACCGCATCCAGGACGAGTCTCTGCCGATCGAAGCGATCATCGCCGATCCGGTCGCGCAGGTGCGCGCCCTGACCTACATTCCCCATCCGCAGATCCCGCAGCCGCGGGACCTCTACGGCCAGGGGCGGACGAACTTCGCCGGGCGTGACCTGTTCGATCGCGCGACGCTGCGCGTGCTCGCCGACGCGATGGCGTCCGCAGAGCAGGGCGGCTGGCGCGCCGGCCCGATCATCGACGGCAAGGAGCCCGCGCGCGATGCGCGCGAGGTGCTTGACCCGGCCGACCGCGGCAGGGTCGTCGGCCATGCGGGCGAGGCCACGGACGAGGACGTCGAGCTGGCGCTGGCGAGCGCCCATCGCAATGCTGCCGACTGGGCCGCCACGCCGGTCGCCGAGCGCGCCGCGGCCCTGCGCCGCCTCGCCGACCTGATGGAAGAGGAGGCGCCGCAGCTGATGGCCATCGCCGTGCGCGAGGCCGGCAAGACGCTCGTGGATGCGCTCGCCGAGGTGCGCGAGGCGGTCGATTTCTGCCGTTACTACGCGCTGCGGGCCGAGCACGACTTCAGCCAGCCGCTGCGGCTTCGCGTGCCGGCAGATGCGGGCCGCGACGCCCGCCTGCAGGGCGGCGGGGTGTTCTGCTGCATCAGCCCGTGGAACTTCCCGCTCGCGATCTTTACCGGCCAGATCACCGCAGCGCTGGCGGCGGGCAACGCGGTGGTGGCGAAGCCTGCCGAACAGACGCCGCTGATTGCCGCCGCCGGCGTGCGGCTGATGCACCGTGCCGGCATCCCGGCGGGCGTGCTGCACCTGTTGCCTGGAGATGGGGCGCGCGTCGGCGGTGCACTCGTAGCCGATCCGCGCGTGAGCGGCGTGTGTTTCACCGGCTCGACCGAGGTTGCTCAGCTCATCAACCGCACGCTTGCGCGGCGCGACGGTGCGCTGTTGCCGCTGATCGCCGAGACCGGCGGCTTGAACGCGATGATCGTCGACTCGAGCGCGCTGCCCGAGCAGGTCGCCCGCGACGTCGTCATGTCGGCTTTCCAGAGCGCCGGCCAGCGCTGTTCCGCGTTGCGTGTCCTGTTCGTGCAGGAGGATGTCGCCGACAAGATGCTCAAGATGATATGCGGCGCGATGGAGGAGCTCAACGTGGGCGACCCGGCGCTGCTGTCGACCGACATCGGCCCGGTCATCGACGACGAGGCGAAGGATCTGCTCGACAAGCACATCAAGCGCATGCGCGGCGAGGCGAAGCTGCTCAAACAGGTCAGGCCGGGCCCAAGCAGCGGCAAGGGCAGCTTCGTCGGGCCGGTCGCATTCGAACTCGATGGTCTGTCGCGGCTCAAGCGCGAGGTGTTCGGCCCGGTGTTGCACGTCATCCGCTTTCCCGGCGACCAGCTCGACAAGGTCGTCGAGGCCATCAACGCGACCGGCTACGGCCTCACCCACGGCATCCATACCCGTGTCGATGAGACGCGCGACTTCATCCTCGACCGGGTACGCGCAGGCAACGCATACGTGAACCGCAACCAGATCGGCGCGGTCGTCGGCGTCCAGCCTTTCGGCGGCGAAGGGCTGTCGGGCACCGGCCCGAAGGCCGGTGGCCCGCACTACCTGCAGCGCTTCGCGAGCGAGGTCGTCGACGCTGCCGCGGGGCAGGAGGCCGTCGCTCCTGGCGGCGACGCGCCGGCAATGGCTGCCGTGTCGCGCGGTCAACTCGCGCGAGCGATCGGGGAGGCGAGGACGGCGGCGCCTGCCTGGTCGGCGCGACCGGCCGGTGAGCGCGGCGCTGTGCTGGAAAATGCCGCGGCAGCGCTCGAGGGCTCGGCGCAAGCGTTCGGCGGACTCGATCCGGACGGCGCGCAGGGTATCGGTCGTGCCGCCGAGGCCCTTCGCTTCTATGCGGCGCAGGCCGAGGCCGAACTGACCGAGCCGACCCCACTGCCCGGGCCCACCGGCGAGCGCAACGAACTGAAGTATCCGCCGCGCGGCCTCGTTGCCTGCCTCGCGGCCGCCGGCAGCGGGGTCGCCGCGCTCGCGGCCCAGAGCGGCGCGGCGCTCGCCGGCGGGAATGCGGTGGTGTTGTGGCACGAGGATGGCCGCGTCGCTACCGAGCTGCAGCGCCTGCTGCATGCCGCCGGGGTGCCGAAGGGCGCGCTGGGCGTGCTCGCGCCCGGCGCGGACGCGAATCTGAAGGACCTGGTCGAGGACGAGCGCGTCGATGCAATCGCCCTCGCCGGGCCGCACGCGCTCGCGAAGGCGCTGAACCGCGCGCTCGCCGAATGCGACGGGCCGATCCGCCCGCTGATCCCTTTCGCGCTGGACGCGCACGCCGGCGGCGCGCCGGGTTGCCCGCTCGCAGGCAGCCCGGCCTACCTGCATCGCTTCGTGCTGGAGCGCGCGGTGAGCATCGATACCACCGCATCGGGCGGCAACGCCTCGCTCTTCACGATGGAGTAGCCACACAGCGCCGGCTCGCGGTATCTCGCACGGACGCCGCCAGACGGTTTTCGGTGCGACACGCAGCGCACGCGGTCCTTGTGCTGGCGCGGCTCGGTGGGCGCGCCGGCGCTCCGAATCCTTGCGCGAACGTGCGTCCGCGGGCTTCGATTCGGGGTTCGAAAAAGCTTGCCGGCGGCAGCGATCGGTGTGAGGATCGCGCTGTCGCATGCCTCGTTTGCCCATTGCCGCCGCTCGCGCGGCATTGTCTTCCGCATGCCCGCCCGGGGTGGAGCCTTTCTCTCCCAGGCTGCTCCCTGTCCGCCGAGTTCGCTATCATCGGCCCGACGCGTCGCGGAACCCCCAGTGGCGACCTCAGACCTTATCGAATTTCTGGAGATGCATTTTGGGTGAACACGTAATGCTCACCATCGCGGCGATCATGCTTGTCGGTGGTGCCTGCCAGTGGCTGGCGTGGCGATTGCGCCTGCCGGCCATCCTCTTTCTGCTGCTGACGGGCATCGTCATCGGGCCGCTCATGGGCTGGTTCAAGCCCGATGCGCTGTTGGGTTCGCTGCTGTTTCCCTTCGTCTCGCTGTCGGTCGCCGTGATTCTTTTCGAGGGCAGCCTCACGCTCAAGTTCTCGGAGATCCGTGGCCTGCAACACGTGGTCCGGCGGTTCGTCACCAGCGGGGTGCTGGTGACGTGGGCGGTGGCGGCACTCGCCGCCCGCCTGATCGCCGGGCTGGACTGGGAGCTGGCCACGCTCTTCGGTGCAATCATGGTGGTGACCGGGCCTACGGTGATCGTGCCGATGCTGCGCACGGTGCGTCCCTCTGCCAAGGTCGCCAACATCCTGCGCTGGGAGGGGATCATCATCGACCCGATCGGGGCGCTGTTGGCGGTGCTGGTTTTCGAGTTCGTCGTGTCGTCCGGGGCGGGCGGGGCGCTCGGCGCCACCCTGGCGGCTTTCATCGGCGTGATCGTGGTGGGCGCGGCCGCAGGGCTCGCGGGCGGCTATGCGCTGGGCGAGGCCTTGCGCCGCGACTGGCTGCCGACCTACCTGTTCAACGTGGCGACGCTCGCTGCGGTCTTCTGCTCCTTCGCGATTTCCAATGCGGTCGTGGAGGAGTCTGGCCTGCTGGCGGTCACGGTCATGGGCATATATCTCGGCAACCGCAAGGGCGTGCCGATCGAGGAGATCCTCGCGTTCAAGGAAAGTCTTTCGCTGCTGCTCATCACCGTGCTCTTCATCCTGCTTGCCGCGCGCCTGGACGTCGCCCAGCTCGAGTCGCTCGGCTGGGTGGTGATCGGCGTGTTCCTGGCGATCCAGTTCATCGCCCGGCCGCTCGAGGTGCTCTACTGCACCTGGGGGTCGAGCCTGTCCTGGCGCGAGCGCGGCCTGCTCGCCTGGATCGCGCCGCGCGGCATCGTCGCCGCAGCGGTCAGTGCGCTGTTTGCGCTCAAGCTCGAACAGCGGGGCTTCGAACAGGCGGCGCTGCTCGTGCCGCTCACCTTCGTCGTCATCATCGGCACGGTGGTCCTGCAAAGCCTGACCGCCGGGCGGCTGGCGCGCGTGCTCAAGGCGTCCGAGCCCGAAGCCGGTGGCTTCCTCATTCTCGGCGCCAACCCGCTCGCACGCACGCTGGCGAAGGCGCTCGGGGAGCAGAAGATTCCGGTGCTGCTGTGCGACACGCTGTGGGACAACGTCAGTCGTGCGCGCATGGCCGGGCTCAAGGCCTACTACGGCAACCCGCTCTCCGAGCACGCCGAGATCTACCTCGACACCGCGGGCCTGGGCCGGCTGCTTGCGGTCACGGCCGATGCGCACCTCAACGCTCTGGCGTGCAACCGCTACAAGGGCGTGTTCGGGGCGAAGGAGGTGTTCTCGCTGCGGGTCGGTGGCTCCACCGGCAGCGGCACCGGGCGGCGCGACACGGCGCGCGAAGGGCGCACGGCGTTCAGCGATCAATTCGGCTATGTCGACTTGTCGCGGCGTCTCTATCGAGGCGCCGAGATCCGTCGCACCACCTTGTCGGAAACCTTCGGCATCGAGAATTTCCGCGCCATGCACGGGGAACGCGCGGCGCTGCTTTTTGCAGTCGATCCGAAGGGCCGGCTCGAGGTCTTCTCGGCAGAAACCCCGCTGCAGCCGGGCCCCGGGTGGACCATCATTGCCCTGGTCGATCCCTCGCCCGAAGAAGAGGCGGGGGTGGCAAGGGTTGGCGCGGCCAAGGCGGCGCAGAAGGCCGGCGCCCGAGCGAACGATCGCGCCGACAGAAAGCCGGAGATCGCTCCGGCCGGTTCCTCGACGTCCTGAGCCGGTCGTTCGGGGTGAGGCAGGGCACAAGGCCTCGGGGTACGTTTGGACCTGGCGAGTCCGCGGCTTGGCCATCGTGCGGGCAGCGGCGCTGGTCCGCCTCGGTTCGCGTGCGCATCGCCCTAGATCGCATTTAGGCAAATATTTTTGCTAAAATAGGCGGTCTTACAACTTTCAATGCTGGCGTTCCACGGGCACGTGCCTTGCGCAGGTGTTTCGCGCTGCGACCCGGCGTAACCGACTGCATCTTCACCTCCGCCGCCCTGGCGGATTGGGCCGGCCGCGCTCCGGCCAGCGGGTGTGCGGTCCGGTTTCTCCTCTGTGTTGGTGACGAGATTCAACATGTCGCTGCGCCAGCGACCTTTCGATGCAGGCAAAACTTGTAGTCAGGAATCTATACAAAGTCTTCGGGGAGCGTCCGCGCGAGGCCATGAAACTGGTCGAGCAGGGGCTCGACAAGGCCGAGATATTCGCCCGCACCGGGCAGACGCTCGGTGTGAATGACGCCTCGTTCGAGGTGTGCGAAGGCGAGATCTTCGTCGTCATGGGCTTGTCCGGTTCGGGCAAGTCGACGCTGGTGCGACTGCTCAATCGCCTGATCGAGCCGACCGCAGGACACGTGCTGGTGGATGGCCGCGACATCGCCCAGATGTCCGACACGGAGTTGCGCGATTTCCGTCGCAAGCACATGAGCATGGTATTCCAGTCCTTTGCGCTGATGCCGCACCTCACCGTGCTGGACAACACGGCGTTCGGATTGATGCTCGCGGGCGAGCCGGAAGACAGGCGCAAGCAGCGCGCCATGACCGCGCTCGAGCAGGTCGGCCTGGTCGAGTGGGCGGCGAGCTACCCGGACGAGCTCTCGGGCGGGATGCAGCAGCGGGTCGGTCTGGCGCGTGCGCTGGCGAACGATCCCGACGTGCTGCTGATGGACGAGGCCTTCTCGGCACTCGACCCGCTGATCCGCGCCGAGATGCAGGACGAACTGGTCAAACTGCAGGCCGGCCAGAAGCGCACGATCATCTTCATCTCGCACGACCTGGACGAAGCCATCCGCATCGGCGATCGCATCGCCATCATGGAGGGCGGCAACGTGGTCCAGGTGGGCACTGCGGAGGAAATCCTGCGCAGTCCGGCGAACGACTATGTGAGGTCGTTCTTCCGCGGCGTCGATGCCAGTTCGATCCTGTCGGCGGCCGACCTGGCGCGGCGCACTCAGATCAACATCATCGACCATGCGGGCATGGGTGTGCGCAGCGCGCTCGAGCGCCTGCGCAGTCACGACCGCGAGTTCGGCTATGTAGTCAGCCCGGATCAGCGCCTGATGGGGGTTGTCTCGATCGATTCGCTGAAGAGGGCGGCGCGCAACAGCGACAACCCCAAGCTGCGCGAGGCCTTCCTGCCCGACGTGCAGGTGCTGGCCCATGACAAGCCGATTTCCGAGCTGTACGAGCCGCTGACGCGTCATCCGTACGGGTTGCCTGTGGTCGACGACAAGGGCCGCTACCGCGGCTCGATCACGCGCAACACGATGCTCGAGTTCCTGCATGCGCAAAACTCGGAGGCGACCCAATGAGCGAGCATGAGAACGCCAATCCGTGGGCTACGACGACGGAAGCGCCGGCCGCTGCGCCGGCAGACAACCCCTGGGCCAGCCCGACGACCGAACCGGCCGGCGCCGCGGACGCGCCCGCGGGTGGGGCGGACGCGAAGGGCGCCGACGACTGGCTCGCCCGGTCCGCAGCGCCAGCAGACGCGCCGGCGAAGGAGTTCGACTGGGCGCGGCCCTTCGACGAGGCGGTGATCCCGCTCGACGACTGGGTCGACAGTGGCCTGACGTGGGCGGTCGAGCACTTCCGTCCGGCCTTCCAGGCCGTTCGGGTGCCGATCGACACCACGCTCACCGGAATCGAACAAGGGCTTCTGGCCGTGCCGCCGCTGCTGATGATCGCGCTGCTCGGCCTCATCGCCTGGCAGGCGAGCGGGCGGCGCCTGGCGATCGGTTCGGTTCTGTCGCTGCTGGTGATCGGTTTCATCGGTGCCTGGAGCGAGGCCATGGTGACCTTGTCGCTGGTGCTCACCTCGGTGGCGTTCTGCATGCTGCTCGGCCTGCCGCTCGGCATCGTGATGGCGCGCAGCGATCGAATGGAGGCGTTCGCGCGTCCCGTGCTCGACGCCATGCAGACCACGCCGGCCTTCGTCTACCTGGTGCCGGTGGTGATGCTTTTCGGCATCGGTAACGTGCCGGGTGTGGTGGTGACGATCGTCTTCGCCCTGCCGCCGCTGATCCGCCTCACCAACCTTGGCATCCGCCAGGTCCGTGAAGACCTGATCGAGGCCTCGCGCGCGTTCGGTGCCTCGCCTTGGCAGTTGCTCACCAAGGTGCAGTTGCCATTGGCGATGCCGACCATCATGGCCGGCATCAACCAGACCCTGATGCTGGCCCTGTCGATGGTGGTCATCGCCTCGATGATCGCCGTCGGCGGGCTCGGCCAGATGGTGCTGCGTGGCATCGGCCGGCTCGATATGGGGCTGGCGACGGTCGGCGGGCTGGGCATCGTCATCCTCGCCATCATGCTCGACCGCATCACCCAGGCCATGGCGACGCAGGAGCGCAAGACGGGACGCTGGTTCGAGACCGGCCCCCTCGGCGTGCTGTTTGCGTTGCGGCGCGGACGCAGTGCCGACAAGACCCCGGGCGGCGAGCACAAGCACGCCTGACCCGCTTACTCGACAACAACAAAGGAGTTGCACATGCAGAAGAGAAGTTTTCTGAAGAAGATCCTCGGCGGCGCGGCGATCGTGCTGGCGGCATCCGTTCCGGTGCACGCGATCGCGGCCGAGATGCCGGGCAAGGGCGTGAAGGTCCAGCCGCTCAAGAGTTCGATTGCGGAAGAAACCTTCCAGACCATGCTGGTGATGCGGGCACTGCAGGATCTCGGCTACGACGTTCAGCCGATCAAGGAGATCGAATACGCTGCCGGCCACATCGCGCTGGGCAACGGCGACGCGACCTTCATGGCCGACCACTGGAATCCGCTGCACGTGGATTTCTACGAGAAGGCGGGCGGCGACGCCAAGCTCTATCGCGAGGGCGTGTTCTCGGGCGGCGCGCTGCAGGGTTACCTGATCGACAAGGCCACGGCCGACAAGCACGGCATCAAGCGCATCGATCAACTCAAGGATCCGGCCATCGCCAAGCTGTTCGATGCCGACGGCGACGGCAAGGCCGACCTTGCCGGCTGTAATCCGGGCTGGGGCTGCGAGAAGGTCATCGAGCATCACCTCGACGCCTACGGTCTGCGCGACAGCGTCACGCACAAGCAGGGATCCTATGCGGCAATCATCGCCGATACGATCACCCGGCAGCAGCAGGGGCAGTCGGTGTTCTATTACACCTGGACCCCCTACTGGGTGAGCGGCGTGCTCGTTCCGGGCAAGGATGTGACCTGGCTTCAGGTGCCGTTCTCCGCGCTGCCGGGTGAGCGCAAGGACGTCGATACCGCGCTGCCCGACGGCTCGAACTACGGTTTCCAGGCCAACAACCAGCACATCGTCGCCAATCGTGCGTGGGCGGAAGCAAACCCCGCAGCAGCCAAGCTGTTCGCGATCATGAAGCTGTCGAACAACGACATCAGCGCGCAGAACAAGCGCATGCGTGACGGCGAAAACAAGGCGGCCGACATCGAGCGCCACGTCGAAGGCTGGATCAAGGGCCACGCGGACACCTACGGGGGCTGGCTCAAGCAGGCGCGCGAAGCCGCGAAGTGAGCATTCCGCGCCGCGGAGGGGAAACGGCGACCAGGGGTCGCCGTTTTCTTTTGACTTCGCGGGTTTGCCTTGCGCGATGGGCGGGCGGTTACATTTCCCCTTCGGACTTGATCTTCCGCATGGAGATGGGGGTGCGGCTGCGCTACCGTGGCCGGCAGAGCATAACCATCCACCGGAAACTTCGCCCATGCCGCCGCTTCCCATCGTATTCCTCATGCTTCTCTTCTTCGGCTTCTGGCTGGTTCTGTACACGTTCAGGCGCAGCGAAGCGCGCAAGCGGCGCGTGCCGCAGCGCGAAACCTATCTCGCCGAGCACGGCGAGATTTCGCCTGCTTGCGCGGCATGCGGCTCCTCGACGCTGCAGGAGTCCGGCCTCTCTCATGGCACCGACAGGCGGAGGTTGGTCTCGTGTTCCGACTGCAAGCAGATGCTCTACCAGTACGAGCGTGAGGCGACGCCGGAGGAGTGAGATTCGCCGCAGGGTGGCTCGTTCCGCGATCCGGCCTGCCGCATTTCAGTCGCGCGCGGGCGTCGCCGGCTACCTGAGGCGGCAGTCCGGTTGCGGGCGAGTCGTGCCGAGCTGGCGCGTGGCCGTGCGCCGGGCGCCGCCGGCGCGCCCGAACTCGCGTCGCGCTGGCGGGCGGTCAGCGTCGGTTCAGTCCGGCGCGCCGATGTCGAAGCGGATCTCGCCCACGCCCTCGATGCGCCCGGCGAGGCGGTCGCCGGGGCGGACCGGACCGACGCCTTCGGGCGTGCCGGTATAGATCAGGTCGCCCGGCTGCAGGCGGTAGTACGTCGACAGGTCGGCGATGATTTCCGGGATGGACCAGATGAAGTCGGACAGGTCGGCGGCCTGCCGTGTTTCGCCATTGACGGTGAGCGAGATCGCGCCCCTGCGCAGCAGGCCGAGCGACGAGGCGGGGACGATCTCGGAGGCGACGGCGGAGTTGTCGAAGTTCTTGCCCAGGTCCCAGGGCTGGCCCTTGGCCTTGGCCGCCGCCTGCAGGTCGCGCCGGGTCATGTCGAGGCCGCAGGCGTAGCCGTAGATCAGGCCGGGGGCGTCCTCGGCGCTGACGCGAAAGCCGCCTTCGCCGAGCGCCACCACCAGTTCCATCTCGTGGTGGTAGTCCGCCGTGGCGGGCGGGTAGGGCGCGGTGGTGCCCGATTCGACCAGGGCGGACGGCGTTTTCGTGAAGTACATCGGCCGGCTGCTCGCCTTGTCCACCGGCGCGCCCATCTCGACCGCGTGGGCCTGGTAGTTGCGGCCGACGAAGAACAGGCGATTGACCGGAAAGCGGTCGGACAGGCCGCGCACCGGCAGTGAGATCGGGGCGGGCGGTGTCCAGAGATAGCCGGTGGTGGTCATGATCACTTTCCTGATGTGGGGAGGCGTGAGTCTAAAACAGGCGGCTGGGCTCCGGCCATAGCAACGGACGCGCGCAGCGGGGCCTGGCGGCGCGCCGCCAGGCCCGGAAAGCGGGCGCCCGTCGGGTATAATCCGCCCTCGCTCGCGGTGCCTGGATGGCCGCGGGCTTTTCCCTTTTCCGCCTCGACCGACATGACCACGATCCTTAAGCTGCGCGGCACCGCCGCGCTTTCCTCCTCCCGTCTGCAACGCCTGTCCCGCGCCGTGGGCGAGGTGCTGCCGAAGCTGAAGGCGCTGGCGGCCGAGCACTGGTACTTCGTCGAGGTCTCGGCGCCGCTGTCGGCCGGGGAGCTGGGTCGCCTGGTCGATCTGCTCGATGCGCATCCGGCGACGCCGCAGCCGCCGATCGGCACGATGCTGCTGGTAGTGCCGCGCCTGGGCACGATCTCGCCGTGGTCGTCCAAGGCCACCGACATCGTGCACCAGTGCGGCTTCGACAAGATCGTGCGTATCGAACGCGGCACCGCCTACAGCGTCGATGCCCGGGGCGCCGACAACGATGCGGCCCTGCTGCCGCTGGTGCACGACCGCATGACCGAGTCGGTGCTGGCGACGGCGGAGCAGGCGGAGGCCCTGTTCCATCACTACGAGCCGCAGCCCTTGACCTCGGTCGACATCGTCGGCGCCGGCCGCGCCGCGCTCGAAGCGGCCAACGGCGCCCTCGGCCTCGCCCTGTCGGAAGACGAGATCGACTACCTGGTCGACAACTTCGCCCGCAGTGGCCGCAATCCCACCGACGTCGAATTGATGATGTTCGCCCAGGCCAACTCCGAGCACTGCCGGCACAAGATATTCAATGCCGACTGGGTGATCGATGCGCGGCCGATGGGCGAGTCGCTGTTCGGCATGATCAAGGACACGCACAAGGCGCACCCGCAAGGCACTGTGGTGGCCTATTCGGACAATGCTTCGATCATCGAGGGGGCGACGGTCGATCGCCTGTACGCGGGCGCCGACGGGGTCTTCCGCTATCACAGCGAGGAAACCCACATCCTCGCCAAGGTCGAGACGCACAACCACCCGACCGCGATCTCGCCCTTCCCGGGCGCGGCCACCGGCGCCGGGGGCGAGATCCGCGACGAGGGCGCGACCGGCCGCGGCTCGCGGCCCAAGGCCGGTCTCGCCGGCTTCTCGGTGTCCAACCTGAATATCCCCGGCTTCGGCCAGCCCTGGGAGCAACCCTACGGCAAGCCGGAGCGGATCGCATCGGCGCTCGACATCATGATCGAGGGCCCGATCGGCGCCGCCGCGTTCAACAACGAATTCGGTCGCCCCAATCTCGCCGGCTACTTCCGCAGCTTCGAGCAGGA
>JBFGZP010000038.1:0-16768 GCA_041586695.1 Thauera sp. | reverse complement strand
GTACGCCCGGCGCAGTTCGCCCAGATGTTTCAGGCGATCGGCAACGCGCTTCGCGATGCTGCCCTCGGGCAGCTTGCCGTCGGCCCCGGCGGCGCCGACGGCCAAGCCGGTCAGCAGCTCGAGGGCCTCGTCCACCGTCGCCACCGCATAGACGTGAAAACGCCCGGCCGCTGCCGCTTCCACCACGTCCTTGCGCAGCATCAGGTGCACCACGTTGGCGGCGGGAATGAGCACCCCCTGAGTGCCGCTCAGGCCGCGGCCCTTGCAGATGTCGAAGTAGCCCTCGATCTTGTCGTTCACGGCACCGATCGCCTGCACCCGGCCGAACTGGTCGACCGACCCGGTCACCGCCAGCGATTGCCGGATCGGCGCATCTGCCAGCGATGACAGCAGGGCGCACAGCTCGGCCACCGACGCGCTGTCCCCGTCCACCTGGCCGTAGGTCTGTTCGAAGACGAGGCTGGCCGACAGCGACAGCGGTTGCTCGGGCGAATAGCGCGCCGCCAGGAAGGACGACAGGATGAGCACGCCCTTGGAGTGGATCGCGCCGCCGAGCTTGACCTCGCGCTGGATATCGACCACTTCGCCGTCGCCCAGGCGCGTATTGGCGGTGATGCGCGAGGGCTGGGCGAAGGTGAAATCGCCGAGCTGGAGCACGGACAGGCCATTGACCTGCCCCACCTTCTCGCCTTCGGTGTCGATGTGCAGGATGTTGCGCAGGATCGCCTCGTGCGAGCGCTCGCGCAGCCGGTCCGAGCGACTGATCTGTGCGCCGATCGCGCGCTCGACGTCGGCGCGCGCCACGACCTCGCGTTTGTCCTGCGCCGCCCAGTAATCGGCCTGGCGTGCGAGGTCGGCAAGGCTTTCCATGTGGGTGGAGAGCTTGTGCGCGTCCTCGGCCCGGCGCGCGCCGTGCTCGATCACCCGCGCGACGGCACCGCGATCGAAGGCACGCAGCTTCTCCTGCCGCGCCAGCGACGCGATCAGTCGGGCATACAGGAGATCGTTTTCCGGGCTGCGCTCGACCTCGTCCTCGAAATCGGCCGCCACCTTGAACAGTTCGCCGAACTCCGGGTCGTGCTGAGCGAGCATGAAGTACAGCATGCGGTCGCCGAGGACGACGACCTTGAGGTCGAGCGGAATCGGCTCGGGCTCGAGCGACATGGTGCTGACGAGGCTGTAGGTCTGGCCCAGCGATTCGATGCGGACCTGGCGGGTGGACAGCGCGCGCTTGAGCCCGTCCCAGGCAAACGGCTGGGTCAGCAGCTTGTAGGCGTCGAGCAGCAGATAACCGCCGTTGGCGGTGTGCAGCGCGCCCGCCTTGATCAGGGTGAAATTGGTGATCAGGGCGCCGAGCTTGGAGATGTGCTCGACCCGTCCCATCAGGTTCTGGTACGTGGGGTGGTCCTCGAACACCACCGGCGCGGCCTCGTCCGCATCGCGCCCGACCAGCAGATTGACGACGAAGCGGCTGAAACTGGGCAGCTCGGCCGTGAGCGCGGCAAGGCCGCCATCGGGCTCCTGCTTCGGACCGCGGAACTCGTCGATGCTCTCGATGACGTTTTGCTGCACCTCGTTCAGATAGCCGCACACGGCCGGAAAATCGGCGTAATCGCTGCGCAGCGCATCGATCAGGTCGCCGACCGCGAACAGCACCGCCTCCTCGTTGAGCTTGCGCACGCGCTCGAGACGCTCGCGCCGCCATTGGTGGACCTGGCGGACGACCTTCTCGAGTTTCTCCTGCAGTTCGCTGCTCTCGCGCCCGATGCGCGCCTGCTCCTCCTCCGGCAGCTTCGCGTAATCGTCCGGGCTCATCACTTCGTCGCCCTTGGCCGGCGCGAAGGAGAAGCCGTTGGGGGTGCGCAGCAGGACGATGCCACGCTTGCCCGCCTCTTCGCCGACCTCGCCGAACGCCTGGGTCTGGCGCTCGCCGTATTCCTCGTCGATCTGGCCCAGCCGGCGGCGGTACTCGTCGCCCTCGAACACGGCCGGAATGCGGGCCTGGAGTTCGGCCAGCAGTTGCTCCATGTCGGACTGAAGGCGTGCGCCCATCCCCGCAGGCAATTCGAGGGCGCGCGGCTTGTGCGGCTGGCCGAAATTGTGCACGTAGCACCAGTCCGACGGCTTCGCTTCCGCGGCGACGCACTGATCGAGCAGCTGGCGAACCAGGGTGCGCTTGCCGCTGCCGCTCGGCCCCATCACATAGAGGTTGTAGCCCGCATGGCGCATGCCGATGCCGAATCGGGCGGCGTCGATGGCACGCCCCTGGCCGATGCCCGCGGTCAGATCCTCGAGCTCGGCGGTGGTCTCGAAAGAGAACCGCTCGGTGTCACATGCCCGATAGAGGCGGTCCGGAGGAAGTGCGCGGATCTCGGTCATTGCTCATGCCTGTTCGGCCAGCGTGATCGGCGGCCGGGCTCGGTTTGCCGCCCTGGTCCCGCTTTGAAGGTAGCCGCCGTGCGCCCCTTCGGCAAGGCGAGCGGCCGGCGAACACGGCGCCGCGCATCCTGCCGATATGCAGGCCCGGCACGTCGATCCGATCTAGGTATTGTCCGGCGGCACATCCTGCTTGCGCGGCCGGCGACTGCGTGCGGGCGCCTTCCGCGTGGTCTTCTTCGGGGCCTTGCCTTCGGGGCTTTCCCCGACCCCCGAATCCGCCGGCGGGACCTCGGTGGCCAGAGGAACCTCCACGCCGTTGCCGACCTCGACGCCGTTGCCGACCTCGACGCCAGCCTGTACCTCGACCGCCGGTGGGACCTCGAGGGCGGTCGGTACTTCGACCTCCTCGCGCACCTGTCCGCCGCCCGTCGACGCATCCGGCACCGCCCCGGGCGCCTCCGGCCTCGCGGCCTTCTTCCGCCTGCTCGCCGCCGGCTTGCGCTCCCCCTCCTGCTTGCGCTCCCCCTCCTGCTTGCGCTCCCCCTCCGGCTTGCGACGCGCCCTGCCCCTCTTCGCAGGCTGCTCGGCCGCTGCCGGCCCGGCGTCGGGCGCGATCACGATCGCCGACTCCACCGTCTGCTCGCTCGCCGCCTCGGAATCCGCGTCAGGCGAGGCATTGCGGAAAACATAGGCGCCGGACTTTTCGTCACGGCCGAACTCGAGCAGGCCACGCGCCTGTGCCTCTTCGAGCAGATTGCCGAAGGCGCGGAAGCCGTAATAGGACTCGCTGAAATCGGGCTTGCGACGCTTGATCGCCTCCTTCAGCACCGACGCCCAGATCTTGCCGCTGTCGCCGCGCTCCGAGAGCAGCGCCTCGAAGGTGTCCACGGCGATCTCGATGGCCTGGCGCTTGCGCGCCTCCAGGTCCTCGCGCCGGCGCGCTTCCTCTTCGGGCGAGCGCCTGCCGCCGTGTTGCGCATCTCGCTGCTCACCCCCTCGCGCATCCCGCTTGGATGCCGCGCGCTGGCTTTCGCGCACGAGGTCGTCGTAGAAGATGAATTCGTCGCAGTTGGCGATCAGCAGGTCCGATGTCGATTGCTTGACGCCGACGCCGATCACCTGCTTGGCGTTCTCGCGCAGCTTGGACACCAGCGGCGAGAAGTCCGAATCGCCGCTGATTATGACGAAGGTATTGACGTGGGACTTGGTGTAGCAAAGGTCGAGCGCATCGACGACAAGGCGGATGTCGGCCGAGTTCTTGCCCGATTGGCGCACGTGTGGAATCTCGATGAGCTCGAAGTTGGCTTCGTGCATGGTCGCCTTGAAGCTCTTGTAGCGCTCCCAGTCGCAGTAGGCTTTCTTGACGACGATGCTGCCCTTGAGCAGCAGGCGCTCGAGCACGCGCTTGATGTCGAACTTGTCGTACTTGGCATCCCGCACGCCCAGGGCGACGTTCTCGAAATCGCAGAATACCGCCATGCTGAGGTTTTCGGGGGATGAGGCCATGGGGTTCTCCAGTGAGGTCGGGCAGGGCATGCCGCGTGGGCAGAGAGCGTCGATGATATCGGACTGAGGCGGCGGCAGGGCCATTCTCGCCCCTCGCGCGCCCTGCCCCCGAGCGAATATGCCGCACGATCGGCATGTCGCGTTTGCCGTGCAAGTGTGTCGCCGATAGGATGAGGGCACGCCGCCGGCGTTCATCGCCGCCGGCGTCTCCGCGCAGCTGCGACCGAGCTTGCACTGCCCGCTTCAGCCACCATGGAGCAGACCATGCCCCGCGTACCCGCCCGCATCCTTCTGGGTCACTTCCTCATCATCGTCACCGCGCTGCTGGCGCTGGGCGGCTGCGCAGGCATGGCAGTGCGCGATCCGGTGCGCATCAACGTGGTCGGCATCGACCCGCTCCCGGGGCAAGGCCTGGAGATGCGCTTCAACGTCAAGCTGCGCCTGCAGAACCCGAACGACAGCGCGATCGAATACGACGGCGTCGCGCTCGAACTGGAGCTCAACGACCAGCCATTCGCCACCGGCGTGAGCGACCGCAAGGGCAGCATCCCGCGCTTCGGGGAAAGCGTGCTCAGCGTGCCGGTGACCGTGTCGGCGCTTGCCGCGGTACGACAGGCGCTCGGCCTGGCCGAGGGCGCTTCAGTGGACAACCTCCCCTATGTGCTGCGCGGCAAACTTGCCGGCGGCGTCTTCGGCACCATGCGTTTCACCGAAGAAGGCACGCTGAGCCTGCCGCGAGGAGGCCGGTCCGGCACGTGACGGGCCGCATCCGGCGCGAAGCGGCAGGCAGCGGTGCCTGCCTGCGCCGGCAACCATTTCGATCGCGGCGAATCCATTCGACAGGTCGAAAAGAACGAGCGTCAGGCTGTGCTTTTCCGTGGTCAGGCCGGCGCGTGGAATGGAAGACCACTTTCAACGGGAGTCGAGGAGGATGCAAGGCTACAACAGGCCCGCGATCGCCCTGCACTGGCTGCTGGCGATCCTGATCTTCAGCACCTTCCCGCTCGGCGTCTACATGACCGGGCTGGACCTGTCGCCACTCAAGCTCAAGCTCTATTCCTATCACAAGTGGATCGGGATTACCGCGCTGATGCTGGTGGCGTTGCGACTGGGCTGGCGCGTCGCCCGCGGCGCCCCGGCCGCGCTGCCCGCGCCGGCCTGGCAGCAGAAGGCCGCCGCGGCGACGCACCTGATGCTCTATGTGCTCATGGTCGCCGTGCCGCTCACCGGCTGGACGATGAGTTCGGCCAAGGGCTTCCAGGTCGTGTGGCTCGGCGTGCTGCCCCTGCCCGACCTCGTCGGCAAGGACGAGGCGCTCGGCGACCTGCTGCTGAACACGCATTTCGCCCTCAACCTCGTGCTGCTCGCCCTGGTCGGGCTGCACGTCGCCGCCGCCCTCAAGCATCACTTCATCGACCGTGATGCGACCCTCGCACGCATGCTGCCGCTCGTGCGTCCAAAGGCATGACAGGATCACGAACATGACACTCCGCACCCGCGCCGCTCTCCTTGTTGCCGTCACCGCAGCGTTTACGGCCCTGAGCGCCCATGCGCTCCAGTTCGCCGAAGTCAGGCCGTCCGAGAGCCGGATCGGCTTCGTGTCGAAGCAGATGGGCGTGCCGGTCGAAGGCAGTTTCGGCAAGTTCGTCGCCGAGGTTTCGTTCGACCCCGCCAAACCCGAGGCGGGCAAGGCCAGCATCGAGATCGAGCTCGCGAGCATCGACGCCGGCTCCGCCGATGCCAACGCTGAGGTGGCCGGCAGGAAGTGGTTCGACATCGCGAATCATCCGCTCGCCCGCTTCGAGTCGAGCAGCGTGAAGGCGCTCGGAGACAGCCGATTCGAGGTTCGCGGCCCGCTCAGCATCAAGGGGCGCACGAAGGAGGTGGTGGCCAGCTTCAGCCTTCGCCAGGCGGGCAACACGGCCGTGTTCGAAGGTGAGTTCCCGTTCAAGCGTATCGAGTTCGGCATCGGCGAAGGCATCTGGGCCGACACCAGCGTGGTCGCCGACGAGGTGCACATACGCGTTCGCATCGTTGCCGAGGCCCACTGAGCCCGCGGGCGCCTGCCGACCTGCACGCCCTGACGCAACCGCGACAGCCGCCGACCGGCGTATCATCGGGGCTGCTTCCAGGATCCTTCCCGCCATGCCTTGCTCACTCCGTTTCCGCTTCGTCCTTGCCCTCGGCCTGCTGGCGCTATCCCTTTCGGCCCGTGCCGACACCGTCGGTTGCGTCACCACCGCCTGGAAACTGATCGGCGCCAATCACAAGGTCTGCGTCGACGCCTTTTCCGACCCCAGGGTACCCGGCGTGACCTGCCACGTCAGCCAGGCCCGCACCGGCGGCGTGGCCGGCACATTCGGCCTCGCACAAGACCCGTCGCAGTTCTCGCTCGCCTGTCGCCAGACCGGTCCGATCACGCTGCCCGAGCGGCTGCCGGAAGAGGAAACGGTGTTCTCCGAAGACACCTCGATCCTGTTCAAGGAAACGCGGGTCATCCGCATGTGGGACGCCGAGCACCACACGCTGGTGTATCTGGCCATCAGCCGGCGGATCATCGAGGGCGCGCCGGCGAATTCCATCTCCACGGTGCCGGTGATGCCCTGGGGCGGTCGATAGCAGACTGCTCCGCGCCCGGCTCGTGCGCCAACCCGCGCCCGCCAGTCGCGAAGCCGCTTTCCCTTGCCTACAATCGAACAAGGCTGCGATATATGGCGCTCCAAGCCACGCGCGCCTTGCCCGCGAATCGGAAAGGGAGAAAGCAATGCTGAAATGGGCAATCATCTTCGCCGTCGTGGCCGTCATCGCAGGCGTGCTCGGTTTCACCGGAATCGCCGCGGGCGCGGCGAAGATCGCCAAGCTGCTGTTCACCCTCTTCGTGCTGCTGTTCCTCGTCTTCCTGGCGCTGGCCCTGCTGGGCATCGGCGCGGTCGCCTAGGGCGATGCTTCGATAAGTCGTCCACCCGCGCGCTTCGGCACCCCGCGCGCAGGGCGAGGCTCGACCAGCGTTCCCAGCTGCCGCCAGCGATACGGTTGCAGGCGGCGCCTGCGGATTCGAAGTAAGCGGTGATGTTCGCGTCGCGGGCAGCGTATCATCGCGCCAGATAGTCCACGCCCCATCCCACCCGTGTCACAAGAAAAGACCGTCCGCTCCACGCCTGCTCCCGGCCACTTTGCGCCTGAGTTCACGGGCCCGCACCTGCTTCCGCTGCTGCTCCTGTTCGGCCTGATGCTGCCGGTCACCGGCATGGTGCCGGTGCTGCCCGACTTCACCGTCGCGCGTTTCGCCGGTCTGGGCCAGTTCGAGAGCCACCTGTTCATGTCGATCAACATGATCGGCGCGCTCATCGGCGCGCCGATCGCCGGCCTGCTGTCGGACCGGATCGGCCGTCGCATGCCGCTCGCGGTGGTCGCGCTGGCGGTCAATGGCCTCGCGCTGCTCGCCCTACCCCTTGCCGACAGCTACCCGCTGCTGCTCACCCTGCGGCTGTTCGAAGGCTTCTGCCACATGGCCTCGCTGTCGCTGCTGATGGCGATCGCGGCCGACCATGTCGGTCACGCCGGGCTGGGTGCCCGCATGGGCGGCGTCGGCGCGGCGATCAGCCTGGGCGTGGCGGCAGGTGCGCCACTGGGCGGCTGGGTGGGCGGCATCGACCCGCTGTGGGTGCCGCAGGGCGGGGGCGCGCTGTCGCTCGCACTGGCGGTGCTCGCCCTGCTCGGACTGCGTGACGTGGGCGGCACACGCCGGGGGCTCGAGCCCGGCGCCATCGTGCGCGCCCTGCGCAGCCGGCGCGAGCTCGCGCTGCCGCTCGCCTTTTCCTTCGTCGACCGGCTCACCGTCGGCTTCATCGTGTCCACGCTGGTGCTCTACCTCGGCACGGTGATGAACTTCGACGCGCGCGCAATCGGCGCCGCGATGGCGGCCTTCCTCGTCCCGTTCTCGCTGCTGACCTGGCCCGCCGGCCACCTGTGCCGCCGGATCGACCCGCTCGCCATGATGATCTCGGGCAGCGTGCTGTACGGCCTCTTCCTCGCCGCACTCGCCTTCGTGCCGGCCGGCGGCTTCGTGCCGGCCATGGCGGCGGGCGGCGTGATCGCGGCGCTGATGTATGCGCCCTCACTCGTGCTCGCCGCGCAATACGGAGGCACGGACTGCCGCGCCAGCGCGCTCGCGGCGTTCAACATGGCGGGCTCGCTCGGCTTCGCCAGCGGCCCCCTGCTCAGCGGTGGCCTGCTAGCGCTGTTCTCGCATCTGCCCGTCGCCCCCTATCCGGCGGTGTTCATCTGCGTGGGTGCGATCGAGGCCGGACTCGCGCTCGCGGTATTCGCGCTGGTGCGACGTGGCCGCTTCCAGCCCCCGGTATCACTCGGAACCCCATGAAACTCTCGCGCCTGTACCAGCCACGCAACCCGCAGTTCTGGCTGATGATCGCACTGAACGTGTTGTCCTCGGTGCTGGCATGGGTGCTGCGCACCTATACGCTCGTCCCGCTTGCCGCGATCGTCGTGGGCGGATTCGCGTTGGCGAACGCCTTCATCGGCATCCGCCTGGCGCTCGCCCTGATGCGCACGGACGACGTCTCGGCGCCGCAACCGCGGGATCAGTAACGCGGCGCGGCGCCTGCCGGCTCGCCGCCCTTGGCATGCGGGCGACGACCCGCCGTGACGAACCCGGCCCCGTTTCCGCGCCGGGCACGGCTTCTGGCGCACTCGGCGATGGCGGAGAAGCCCGCACGACGACACGGAGTCCTTCCGACGAACGCGGACGGGCGGTCGAAGAGGAAGCGGGCACACAGTATGGGGCCGCCTTGGCGGCCCGGGCTAGGTGCCGGCATCGAGGGCGGCCAGGACGCGCTCGTCCTCTTCGTAGATGTCGGAGCGAAAGGAAACCGCCCCTGTCCCGTCGATGGCGGCGGTGCGGTAGAGCAGCATGACGTTCACATGGCGCTGCACCGGCACGACCTGCGTCCTGCCGGTCGCGATCGCGGCTTCGAGCCCCTCCGCACTCCAGCGCACCGGGTCGTCGAGCAGCAGCAAGGCGAGTTCCCGCGGCTTCTCGAGGCGCACGCAGCCGGAGCTGAACGCGCGTGCCGGTTTGCGGAACAGCGAGCGCGAGGGCGTGTCGTGCAGGTAGATCGCGTAGCGGTTCGACAGCGAAAACTTGATCTGGCCGAGCGCACCATCGGCGCCGGACTGCTGCACGATGCTATAGGGGAAACCCGAGCGGCGCGCATCGGCCCAGTCGATCAGGGCCGGATCGACCGCCTGCCCGCTGCGATCGACGACCCGCATCTGGTGCTCGTCGAGGTAGGCCGCGCTGCGGATCACGCCGGGGATGACGTCCTCGCGCAGGATGGTCGGCGGCACGACCCATTTCGGGTTGAGCACCAGGTGCTGGACGCGGTCGAGCAACATCGGCGTCTCGCGCGCCGGACGACCCACGACCACTTTCGACGACCACGCCAGCGCGCCGCCGAGGTGAAGCTCGGCGTCAAAACTGGTGATGTCCACCACCAGCCGGTCTGCCGTCATGTCGCGCGCGATCCAGCGCGCGCGCTCGAGGTTGACGCGGATCTGCCCCACCCGCTCGGCCGCGCCGACGTTCAGCGCCGCCAGCGTCTGCCGCCCCACCGCGGCATCGGCGGCGAGTCCGTGCGCGCGCTGGAAGCGTTCCACCGCCGCCTTCAATGCGTCGTCGTAGCGCGCGGGGTCGCCGCCCGCCGTGGCCAGGTCGGTAGCCGCGATCCAGCCCTCGGCCTGCAGCCGTGCTCGCAGTGCCCGCACCCGCGGATCGCGTTCGCCGGGGCGCAGGGTCGGGCCCTCGGGCACGTCTTGCCAGCCGCCGATCGCCGCCAGGGCGCTGAAGCGCGAGAGCCCCGCCTGCAGCGCGCGATAGCTTTCGTCCTGCGGCGCGAGAGCCGCCAGCGCGGCGCCGAGCGAGGGTGCTTCGAGCAGCGAACCCAGCATCCTCGCGCGCTCCACCGCGCCGGGCGGCGGGGAGAAATTCCAGATCGAGTACAGCGAATAAGGGTCGACCTTGCCCGAGTGCAGTTGGCGCGCAAGTCGTGCCAGCGCATCGGTGAACAGCAGTTCGCGTCGAACGATCGCATCCGGGCCGTCCGCGCCCGCCGCCTGCGCCTTGCGCAGCGCGTCGATGGCGAAATCGGACGGCGTCAGGCCGTGGTCCCTGCTGGCGTCGACGGCAGCGATCAATTCTCGGACGCGTGCGTCCGCGACCCACACCGGCCGATATCCGCGGCCGTGGTAGAAGAACCGCACGGCCTCGGCATCGGCCGACCTGGCTACCCGCCCAACCCTGCCCCGTTCATGCAGCGCCTGCTCGATCTGCAGCGGCAGCGCCGCTGCGCCCTGGCCCGACCCCACACTGCTGCCCAACCCCGCACGCGGCCCCTCGAGCGCCTGCGCCGGAAGGGGCGAAAGGCCTGCGACGAGGACCGCGGCGGCGGCCACAAGACTGGACGAACGGTTCAAAAGCGCGCCGACATCAGGTAGGATGCCCCATCCAAGTGCTTGTCCGGAATGGAAAAAATTCATGATCGATAACCCCGCTGACCGCGCCAACGGGCGCGAGGCCGCGCCACGCCGCCGTTTGCTGCTGAAAAGCCTCGCCGCCCTGCCGCTCGCCCTGCCTTTCGCCTCCGCCCGCGCCGCTGGCAGCTGCGAGCTGAATTTTCGCCACACCCACACCGACGAACGCATGAATGTCGTCTATCGCGACAGCCGCGGCTACGTAAAGCCGGCACTCGAACGCATGAACTGGCTGCTGCGCGATTTCCGCTCGGGCGAGATGGCGAAAATGGATCCCCGATTGTTCGACATCCTCCATGCCCTCAGCTTAACTTGCGGCGGCGAAACCTTCGAGATCATCTCCGCCTACCGCTCGCCGGCCACCAACGCGATGCTGCGCAAGACCGGCGGCGGTGGGGTGGCAAAGCGTAGCCTGCACATGGACGGTCGCGCCATCGACGTGCGCCTGGTCGGCTTCGACACCGGCCGCCTGCGCGATGCGGCGGTGGCGCTGGGCCTGGGCGGCGTCGGCTACTATCCGAAGTCCGACTTCCTGCACATCGACACCGGCAACGTGCGAACCTGGGGCGCGGTGCCGACCTGAGCGGCGCCGATCCGGCTTCGCAGCGCTCTTTGCGCGGCGATTGCCGGCCCTGCAAGAAATGTGACGCTACAGCCGGGGGGCGGTTCCGCCCCCGCTTCAGGCGAACAGCACGAGCCCCCATACGGCGGCGACGTTGATGAGGGCGATCATCACCGCCGCGCTGCCGATATCCTTCGCGCGCTTGGCCAGAGGATGGTTTTCGAGCGAGATGCGATCGACGGTGGCCTCGAGCGCCGAGTTCACCAGCTCGACGATCAACACCAGCAGGACGCTGGCAACCATCAGGGCCTTGTCCGCCCCGCTGCCGCCCAGCCACATCGCGAGCGGCACCATGATCAGCGCCAGCAGCACTTCCTGGCGAAAGGCGTCCTCGTGGCGGTGCGCGGCGCGCAGGCCCTCGAACGAGTAGTGCATCGCGTTCCATACGCGTCGCAGACCGGTTTTTCCCTTGTGCGAGCTTTCCATCTGGTATCTTCAACGACCGGCGGGGAGCGCGATAATCGCACGAAAATCGTCTCCGCCCGGCATTTGACCCGGCGCGCCTGCCGCACTGCCGGCCCCCACACTCTTCGAAAGCAGTCGACGACAGCAGATGGCCAGCAAGATCGGACGGTTCGAAATCAGGGGCGAACTCGGACGCGGCGGCCAGAGCGTCGTCTATCGCGGCTGGGATCCGCAACTCGAGCGCGAGGTCGCGGTCAAGACCCTGCACTTCGCTGCCACCGCACTCAATCAGAATGCCGCGTTGCTGAGCGAGGCCCGCACCGTCAGCCGCCTGCGCCACCCCGGCATCGTGCCGATCTTCGAGGCGGGGGAACAGGGCGGCGACCTTTACCTGGTGTTCGAATGCGTGCCGGGCGAGAGCCTGGCTGCGATGCTGCAGCGGCGTGGCGCCCTGCCGGCGGCCGAGGCGGTCGCGCTGATGATCGACGTGCTCACGTCGCTCTCGGCCGCGCACGCGGCCGGCGTGATCCACCGCGACCTCAAGCCAAGCAACGTGCTGCTCGATACCGGCGGCAATCCGCGCGTGATGGATTTCGGCATCGCCCGCCGTGTCGGCGACGCCTCGGCGCGTGACGGGCTTTCCGGCACGCCCGCCTACATGGCGCCGGAGTACGTGCGCGATCGCACCGTGAGCCCGCGCAACGACGTCTTTGCCGCGGGCATCATCCTGATCGAGATGCTCAGCGGCAAACGGCTGGTGCGGGAAGCCGATCCACAACGTGCGATGGAGCGGATCGGGGCGGCCCAACTCGCGCTGCCCACGGACGGTGCGCCGATCGAGGAGGCGCTCGGCGCCGTCGCGCTGCGCGCCGTGTCCTTCGACCCGGATGCGGGCTTTCGCGACGCGGCCGAACTTCGTCAGGCGCTCGAAGCCTGGCTGCACCCGGGCGACGACGCGCCGGTGGCGGAAGCCAGCCAGGCGGCGGTGGACTTCCTGCTGCGACGCATGCGGGTACGGGGCGACTTCCCCGCGCTGACCGAATCGGTCGTCGCGATCAACCGCATCGCAGCGAGCGAATCGGAGACGATCGGCACCCTCTCGAGCCTGATCCTGCGCGACTTTTCCCTCACCAACAAGCTGCTGCGACTGGTCAATGCGGTGCATTTCCGCTCCGCCGGTGGCGGCGAGATCAGCACCATCTCGCGCGCAGTCATCGTGCTGGGCTTCGACGCCGTGCGCAACATCGCCGTCACCGTGCTGCTGTTCGAGCACCTGCAGAACAAGGATCATGCGACCGAGTTGAGGGAGGAGTTCCTTCGTGCTTGCCTGGCCGGTCTGTTCGCCCGCGATCTGGCCGCGCATCTGCGCCTGCGCGACCTCGAGCAGGCGTACATCTGCGCGGTGTTCCACAACCTCGGACGCTTGCTGTGTCAGTACTACTTTCCGCAAGAAAGCGAGGACATGCGCCGGGTGATGCACAACAGCGGCTGTCGCGAGGACCACGCCGCGCAGAAGGTGCTGGGCATCAGCCTGGAGGATCTGGGTATCGCGCTCGCCCGCAGCTGGGGCTTTCCGGCGGTGATCCAGCACAGCATGCGCAAGCTGGCCGAGGGCCCGGTGCGGCGCCCGGCGACGACCGAAGAGCGCCAGCGCGCGCTGTCGGCCTGCGCCAACGAATACTGCGACGCCGTCGCCCGGCTTTCGGGCGCGGAGCGAGACAAGGCCCTGCAGGCCATCGCCAGCCGGTTCGCCGACGCAGTGCCGGCAACGGAGCAGGCAATGCGCGAGGTGATGCAGACCTCGATCGCCGAGCTGTCCGAGTTCGCGCGCACGATCCGCGTGGATCTTCCCAGCACCCGCATCGGCCGCCAGCTGAAGCATCTTGCCGCGGGCCAGGCGACCCCCGCGGATGCAGCCGGAGCGGCCGGGCTGCGCCACGGCGTGCCGATCGGTGCCTTGCTCGAGCGGCACGCCGTGAGCGCCGAAGTGGCCACCGAAGGTCACAAGGCCGAGGACGCGCAGGCGGTCCTCACCTCGGGCATCCAGGACATCAGCAACACGCTGGTGGAGGAGTTCAAGCTCAACGACGTGTTGCGCATCATCCTCGAGACGATGTACCGCGCGATGGGTTTCAAACGCGTGCTGCTGTGCATTCGCGACGCGCGCACCAACACCATGACCGGGCGCTTCGGCTTCGGCCCGGGCGCAACCGAACTGGCCACCCAGCTCCGTTTCAGCCTCGCATCCCGGCCGGACAACGTGTTCAACGTGGCGACGGCCAAGGGCGCGGACATCCTCATCAGCGACATCGACGAACCGGCGATCGCCGCCCGTATCCCGGCCTGGTACCGCAAGTCGGTGCCCTCCCGCACCTTCGTGTTGTTCCCGCTCACGATCAAGGGCAATCCGGTGGCACTGATCTATGCCGACAAGGATCACGCCGGCGAGATCGAGATCAGCGAGCCCGAACTGGCGCTGCTGCGCACGCTGCGCAACCAGGCGGTGCTGGCGATCAAGCAGGCGGCGTAAGCGCGCGAAACCCGCCTCAGGCGGGGTCGAGGCGAAGGATGCGGCCCTCGCTCTCGTCGAGCAGCCACAAGCGGCCGTCCGGCCCCTGGCGGACGTCGCGAATGCGCTTGCCGTAGTCCGTGAGCAAACGCTCCTCATGCACGACCTTGTCGCCGTCGAGCACCAGTCGGACCAGCATGCGGAACTTCAGCGCGCCGACGAAAAGGTTGCCCTTCCATTGCGGGAACGCGTCGCCCGTATAGAAGCTCATGCCCGAGGGCGCGATCGACGGCGTCCATTGCAGCAACGGGGCCTCCACGTCGGCCCTCGACGTGCCCTCCCCGATCCTGGTGCCGATCACGTACTCGCGGCCGAAGGTGATCTCGGGCCAGCCGTAATTGCGCCCGGGCAGCACGCGGTTGAGCTCGTCGCCGCCCTGCGGGCCATGCTCGTGGGCCCACAGCTCGCCCGTCGTCGGGTGCAGCGCCGCGCCCTGCACGTTGCGGTGCCCGTAGGACCAGACCTCGGGCAGCGCGCCCGCCCTGGCGACGAAGGGATTGTCGGCGGGCACCCCGCCGTCGGCGGCAATGCGCACGATCTTGCCCAGGTGGCTGGCGATGTCTTGCGCCTGGTCGCGCGGATTGAAGCGGTCGCCGAGGGTGACGAACAGCGCGCCGTCGCGGCCGAACACCAGCCGCGAACCCCAGTGATGGCCGCCGGGGGGATCCTGGCGCTGGGCGAAGATCAGCTCGACCTCGTCGAGCCGGAGCGCCTCGACATCGAGCCGGGCGCGTGCCACCGCGGTGCGCGCGCCGTCCGCGGTCGGCTGGGCGAAGGAGAAGTAGATCCGGCGGTCGGTCGGGAAGGCCGGACCGAGTGCGACGTCGAGCAGCCCGCCCTGCCCCTCGGCATGCACCTGCGGCACGCCAGCGAGCGGGTCGGACAGCGAACCGTCCGGCGAAACGATGCGCATCCGGCCCGGGCGCTCGGTCACCAGCATGCGCCCATCGGGCAGGAAGGCGAGCGACCATGGCGTGTCCAGCCCGCGCGCGACCTCGGTGACACGGATCGCACCCGCTTCGGAGCGCACCGTGACGTCTGCTGCGGCGGCGCCGGAACGCCCTCCGCAAGCCGTCAGTGCAACGCAGGCGGCCAGGGCGAGGGACAGGATTCGGATCGTGTTCATGCAGTTGCTCCTCGTGGTTCGGGGCCGACCGCCACTCCGGCAGCGCCGGGCGTCGCAGGGCAGGCCGGGTATCATTGCGACTTCGCCCGTTCTGGACACGCCAATTTGCCGTCGGTTCGCACCCTGCTCCGCTTCGCCTTCATCCTCGCCCTTATCGCCGTGTTCTGGCTCGCGGTCATGCCCGCGCCCGACATCGTGCGCATCGTCGAATGGCAGGACAAGATCGAGCACGCGGTGCTGTTCGCGGCCCTGGCCCTGCTCGGCGTGGCAGCGTGGCCGCGAGCTCCGCTGCGCCTGGGCCTGTTCCTGCTTGCCTACGGCGCAGCGATGGAGGTCGCGCAGACGTGGACGGGGTATCGCTTCGGCGATCCCTGGGACTGGCTCGCAGACGCGGTCGGTCTGATGGTGCTGCTGCCCTTCGCCGTGCGCCGGCGTCGCGAGGCGTCTTGACGCGGGACGCGCGCGCTATCATGGTCTCCTACCCGCACAGTGGCAGTCTCGCGCGACCGGATCGCGGCCGCGCGGCCCTCGAAGCGTGAGCTCCAACCGTCCGATCGAAGCCCCGATGTCCGCCGTGATTCCCGTCGCCCAGTTGCATGCCCATCCCCGCCTCGGCGCGCACCCGCTGATCGTGATCGCCCTGTGCGCCGAGTGGTGCGGTACCTGCCGCGAGTTTCGCCCGGTGCTGGCACGCATCGCCGCCGCGCACCCGGAGATCGTTTTCGCGTGGGCCGACATCGAGGACGACGCCGAGATCGCCGGCGACATCGAGGTCGAGAGTTTCCCGACGCTGGCGCTCATCCGCAATGGCGAACCACTCTATTTCGGTGCCACGCTACCCTTGGAAAACGTCGTGACCAAGCTCCTTCGTGCGGTTGCCGACGCCAGGACCGGCATGGCCGGCATTCCGGACGAAGTCGCGCACTTCGCCGCGCAACTCGGGCGCTGAGCCAAACCCGGCTGTCGATTAACCGATATCAAGGTCGCGACCGTCCTCTCCCGCGATGATGGTGAGGGACTGCCAATTACCCTCTGTCGCGGGCCTTTGCCACCTGGGGCCGCCTGCGGGGCGGGGCTTTCCCTTCTGCGCGGGAATCGACCCATGACCGAAACCATCACCCTTCCGGCGAGCGCGCCAGGCGCCGGCCGCATCCCCGGCAACAAGGCCATGTGGGTGGGCATCTTTTGCGAGGTGTCGGAGTTCTCACTGATGTTCCTGGTGTACTTCGTCGCCCGCGCCCACTATCCGGAACTCTTTCGCACCGGCCCGACGCAGTTGTCGCTGCAGGCGGGAACGGCCTACACGGTGACGCTTCTCACCAGTGGCTGGTGTGTGGCGCGCGCCGTGCATTCGATGCGCGCATCGAGGCAGAAGGCCTGACTGCGCTGGCTCGTCGCGTCCTTCGTGTTCGGGCTCGGCTATCCGGTGACCAAGCTGCTCGAAGTGCGCTGGAACCTCGCCCATGGCCTGAACGGCGAGGCCGGCGTCTTCATCGTCACCTACTACTACCTCACCTTCAACCACCTCATCCACGTGTTCTGGGGCTTGCTCGGCATGCTGTGGGTGATGCTGCGCACCGGCACCGGCTCATACAGCGCCGAGGAGCACAGC
>JBFGZP010000037.1:0-17071 GCA_041586695.1 Thauera sp. | reverse complement strand
GCGGCTTGCCAGCCTCGAATACGACTTCGACGGCCTGAAGGCGCTGATGCTGCGCGACAAGCTGACCACCCTGCAGCTGATCTGGCGCGAACGCGAGGACCTGTTCCATGCCCGCGACCCCTTCCCGGTCGGCGGTGTCGTGGAGGATCCGGCCACCGGCGCCGCGGCGGCGGCGCTCGGGGGCTACCTGCGCGATGCCGGGCTGATGCGGGCGCCCGCCGCGTTCGTCATCCGCCAGGGCGAGGCGATGGGGCGACCGAGCGTTCTGCGGGTCGACGTGCCGGCCAGCGGCGGCATCGACGTGACCGGTTCGGCGGTCGACATCTGAGTGGCGCGCCAACCAGGGCGAACGCATCGCCCCCGCGATCGATCAGCGATGGCGGGTCGGCTGATCGTGGCCGCAGGCCGTGAGCACGGATCGGGCGAGGCATGCGCTCAAAGCTGGAACGCCAGCCACAGCAGCATGCCTTCGCCGACATCGCGCAACAGACCCGGCGGGGTCGCGATGTAGCGGCGGGCAGGTAGGCGCTCCGCGTCGAACCACGCGGCGAAGCGCCGCACGTCCGATGCGCGGTGGAGCGCCAGCATCAACTCGTAGTTCAGGAACAGGCTGCGGCTGTCGAGGTTGGCCGAGCCGACCAGCGCCAGCGTATCGTCGATTACCGCGAGCTTGGCATGCAGCATTCCCGGCGCCAGCCAGACGCACGCACCGGCCTCTTCCAGCGAGCGCAGCGCCCTGCCCCGGGCGATATCGGACAGGCGGTGATTCGACCGCGCAGGCAGCAGCAGGTCGACCGCCACGCCGCGGCGCGCGGCCAGGCACAGCGCCATGAGCAAGGCCGGTTCGGGAACGAAGTACGGCGTGGCGAGCGCAATCCTTCGGCGGGCTCGATAGGCGGCGGTCACCAGCAGAGCATGGATCGTGTCGTCGATCTGGTCCGGCCCGGAGGCCACGAGTTGAGCGCCGTCCGCCGGGCAAGTGCTCTCCACCGGCGCGGGCGGGCCTGCAGGCAGGCGCGTGCCGCTGGCGAAGGCCCAGTCGCGCTCGAACAAGGCGCTGGCCTGGCGCACCAGCGGGCCGCGCAGGTCCAGGCTCAGGTCACGCCAGGGCGGTACGGCGCCCTCGCCCTCGAAATACTCTGCCGCCAGGTTGCGCCCGCCGCACCAAAGCCGGGCGGAGGGCAGGCCGGCATCGACGACCACCAGCTTGCGATGATTGCGCAGGTTGGTCCGCCCCTTCAGGGGCGAGCGCAGCGGCGGCACGAACAGCGCGAACGCCCCACCGGCTCGGGCAAGCCGTTTCAGGTCCGGGCGGCCGGCGAGCAGGCTGCCCAGGCCGTCTACCAGCAGGCGCACCCGAACGCCGCTGCGCGCCTTGTCGCACAGTCGTTCGATGATGGTTTCACCGAGGCGATCGCGGCCCAGTATGTAGGTGCACACATCGATCGAGTGTCGCGCGGCATCGATGGTCGCGAGCAGCGCGCAGCGCGCCTCGTGGCCATCCATGTGCAGCGTGAGGTCGTGGTAAGGCACTTGAACCGGCTGCCCGAGCGCGGCGATCGTCTCGATGGCCCAGGACTCGGCGCACGGTTTTGCGGGCGGGTTCTGCGCAGCGGCCCCATGGGGGCGCTTCAGCTTGCGCGAACCGAAACTCAGAAAAACCGGCAGCGCGACATAGGGCAACAAGAGGATGAACAGCATCCATGCGATCGCGGCGGACGGATGGCGCCGCTGGTGCATGACGCGCGAGGTGACGACGTAGACCAGGGCGGCCACCAGGGTGACCAGTCCGTGCAGCGTCAGCCACTGGGTGTAGGGCGGGTCGGGCAACATTCGCAATGACCCCGGGCGAAGAGTGAAGTAACCGTGCCAACGACGCCGTGCGCTGCGCTCCGATCCACGCGACTGCGCGGCGACGCCCAATAATGCCGCACATTGCAGCGTTTGCTAATCGAGGCCTTCCCTATCCCGCCTTGTTGTGCGGACACGCCGCCAGAGCCAGACACCGAGGCCGATCGCCAGGATCGCGACGAGCAAGGCCTCCTCCACGCGCTTCAGGTCGGCGAGCATGGCCTCGACCGCGGCACCGAAGGTGTATCCGGCGCCGGCGATGAGCACGGCCCAAAGCGCGGCCCCGACCACGTTGAGGAGGACGAAACGCAGCAAGGGTACCCGGCTCGACCCCATGATTACCGGGCCTGCGATTCGCAGGCCATAGAGGAATCTCACGCCCAGGATGAACAGCACGTCGTGGCGCTCGAGAAGGTCGTGAATTCTTTGCTTCCGCCGTGCAAGGACAGGAAAGCGTTCGATCAGGGCGTCGCCCGTCCAGCGCCCGAGCAGGAAGGCGAACTGATCGCCCAGTGTTGCGCCGGCGAGGGCGACGAGCACCACCAACGGCCAGTCGAGCAGCCCACGATGGGCGGCAAAACCGGCGGCGATGAGGATGGTTTCGCCTTCGAGCAGGGTGCCGGCGAAGACGGCGAGGTAACCGTAGGATGTGACGAAGCTGCTGATCATCTTTCACTTCTCCGACGGTATCCAACAGCAGCACCGTAGCGGCCCGGCCACCGATCCGGACGACCGCCGGCTATCGACTGCGGCATCGAACGGCGGGCCAATGGCCGGGCCGTCGGGTGAGGAGCGGCCACGAATGCGACGGCCACACTCGGGCAACACGAAAGACGGCACGCGCCGGACGGGTCGCGCTCACCGGTGCGCCTCTTGCAGCGAAGATACAGGACCCTGGAAACACCGGGCGAAGTCCGCGAGAATGGTAATGTCAGCCTTTCCGCGATCTCGGCCCGAGTTGTGCGCCCGCCATACCCGCGCCGACGCGACGCCCACCGATTCGCGCACTGCGTCGCGAGACGCGATCACCCGGCAAACGGAGGCGCTCGATCAGTGAGCCCCGCAATGATGCTGACCCCCATGAGGAAGGCCCGGTTCGCCCTCGGGATCCTCCTTTTCGTCGGTGCCTCCTTCCTGAACGCGCAGGAAGCCACGCTGCCCGGAATCGAGGATCTGCAACACCGCCTCGGTGCACTCGAACAAGCCCGCGAGCTCCCGGACGCGGACAAGAAGGAGATCGGCACCGCCTATCGACTCGCCATCGATCGCCTTCGGACTGCGGCACAGCTCGACGAAGAAGCCCGCGGCTATTCCCGGGCGCTGGTCGATCTGCCGCGGGAGCGCGCGCGCCTCAGCGGCGAACAGCAGTCGTATCGACCGCCGACGATCTCGCCCGCTCTGGAACGGGCGTCGCTCGCAAGCCTCGAACAACGCCTTGCGGAAGCGGATGGGCAGGTAGCGGAATTGCGCGCACGTCTCTCCGAGTTGCGGTCGGGTCTGCAGGCGGAACGGAGCCTCGCCCTGCAGCAGCTCATCACCGAGGCGCAACAGGCGGCGCAGCGCCCCGCCAGCACCGCCCTGCCTGCGGACGCAACTTCCGAGCAGACCCAGTTGGCTAGTGCGGTCGCGCGCGCCGCCGAACGGCGCATGCAGCAAGCCCAGATCGAGGCCCTGGGGCAGCGCCTCGCGAGCAGGCCGGCAAGACTGGAAGTGATGGAGGCGGAGGCGGACTTGCTCGCGCTGAAGCTGCAGGGCGCGGAAGCCTACCAGGCGTCGCTCAGGACCTTGTCCAACCGCCGCCGCCAGACCGGTTCAGCGGCACTCGTCGCGGAGCTCGAGGACTTTGCCCAAACGCTTCTTCCCGCCCCTGAGGACCTGCGCCGCCTCGCCGACGGCAACGTCGAGCTGGCCAGGGCGCTGAACGACCTCGCCGGCAAACAGCAGCAGGCCGAGACCCAACTCGCGCGTTTGCAGGCAGACGTCGCCATACTGGATGGAAAATTCCAGTCCCTGAATCGCCTGCTGGCGCTCGAGCAGTTCGAGTCGTCTTCGGTATTCGGTGCCGCGCTTCGGCAGGAACGGGACAGGGCCTCGCAAACCACCGCGGGAGGTGTCGTCAGGACCGCTGTCGGACAGGAGCTGACCGCAAGCAGGGTTGCACTGTTTCACCTCGATGAACGCCGCGCCCCTTACACCGCGCCGACGCGCGCGGACCTGGAGGCGATACTTGGCCCCGCCACCGGGCAATGGGCTGCCGCGATGGACAAGGTGCTCGAACGCCGGTACCAGCTTGTCGCGAGCCTCACCAATGCGCATGCCGCGCACATCGACGAGCTGTCCGCACTACTGACGAATCTGAGCTACCTCTCCGAGCGTTCGGCGGCCTATGGCCAGCTCCTCGAGAACAATTTGTTCTGGATACCGAGTGCCGAACCGATGGGACGCGATACGCTCGCGGCCGTCGGCACCACGCTCGCCTGGCTTGTCATGCCGGACCATTGGCAGCAGGTGGGGCGCACGGTGCGCAGCAACCTCTCCGACCATTGGCCAAAGCTCACCGTCCTGGTGAGCCTTCTTGCCGCCACCCTGATCGCCCGCCGCCCGCTGCGCCGCCGCCTGGCCGACATGAAGCCGCACCTTGGCAAGGTGTCATCGGATCGCTTTGCCCTGACCATTGAAGCGTTCTGGATTACCGCCGTGCTCGCGCTGCCACTGCCGCTGCTGCTGTATGCGGGGTCGCAACTCGCTGCCGCCGGGAGCGGTTTTTCCAGCAGTCTGGCCAAGAGCCTGTCGGTCGGCGGGCTGGTCCTGCTGTTCATGGAGTTCATGCGCCAGCTGGTTCGATCGAACGGCGTCGCGGAGCTCCACTTTCAGGTCAGCCGGTCGACCCAGGCCTTCCTGCGACGCAACAATCGCTGGTTGATCGCCGTCATCGTGCCAATCGTCGTCGTGATGGTGCTCCTCGACGAACAGGCGACACCCGATATCCGCGACGGCCTGGGCCGCATCGCCCTGGTCGCCTTATGTCTTTCGCTCGCCGTCTTCGGTGGCCGCCTGGTGCGAAGCGCGCGCACCGTGCCGGGCTCGGCGGACGGCACGCCGCGACGCTGGTACGCGGTGTATGTCGGTGACCCGGCACTCGTGTTCGTGCCGCTGGCGTTGATGTCGCTGTCCCTGCTCGGCTTTCATTACAGCGCGAAGCAGCTTCTCGCCCTGATCCTCGAGTCGATCGTGGTGGTCACGGTCGCCGCTTTGACATACCACACACTGGTGCGCGCGTTCGCGGTCTCCGAGCGACGCCTCGCCCTCAGCCGCCGCGTCGACAAGCGCTCCGCAGCGACGGCGAAAAGCGCCGACCGCGATGCCGCCGAGCGGGCGGCCGAGGGAATCCCGGAGAATATCGACGAACAGGAAATCGACCGCCACGCGATCACCACTCAAACCAAGGCGATGATTCGGCTGCTCGTCTCGGGCGGGGCGATCGTCGGCCTGTCGACCGTCTGGCGCGATCTGCTGCCCATCGTGCGCTCGCTCGATGAGGTGGTCGTTTGGCAGTCAACCTCCGGCAACGGGCTGGAGCCACTGCAGGCGGTGACGCTGTGGAGCCTGCTCGTCGCCTCCGTCGTCGTCACCGTAAGCATCGTCGCCGTGCGAAATCTGCCCGGCGTACTGGAAGTCGCCATCCTGAGTCGGCTGAACCTGGCCCCCGGCACGGGCTACGCCGTCACCACGGTGCTCAAGTACGCCATCGTCTTCGTCGGCCTGCTGGCCGCGGCGAACCTGCTCGGTGCGGACTGGTCGAGACTTCAGTGGCTGGTCGCGGCGCTCGGCGTCGGCCTCGGCTTCGGACTGCAGGAGATCGTCGCGAACTTCGTGTCGGGCATCGTCATCCTGTTCGAGCGGCCCTTCCGCCTCGGCGATACGGTGACGATCGCGGGACATACGGGCACCGTGGCGCGGATTCAAATCCGCGCCACCACCATCAGCGACTGGGACCGCAAGGAACTCATCATTCCGAACAAGGCCTTCATCACCGAGAATTTCATCAACTGGACCCTGTCGGACCCGATCACGCGCGTCGTGATCCCGGTCGGCGTAGCCTATGGGGCCGATACCGAGAAGGTCATCGCGACCCTGCTCGATGTCGCACGCAAGGACGCGCACGCCTTCGACGACCCGTCCCCCGCGGCTTTATTTACCGGATTCGGCGACAGCACGCTCGACTTCGAACTGCGCGTCTTCGCCGGCAGCGTACTCGATCGCGCCACCATCGCGCACGAACTGCACATGGCGATCGCCAAGGCGTTTCGTGAGCAGGGGATCGAGATCTCGTATCCGCAGCGGGACGTGCACATCGACAGTTCGTCGCCGATCGAGGTCGTGCTCAAGCCGCGGAGCCCCGCCACTTGAAGAACTTCGCCCGGTCGGCACCGAACCACGGCAGGCATCCAACGGCCGCCCCCGCCTACCGATCAGATGCACGCTGAGCAGGCAGCGACCGACAAGCTCGCAAACCGACGGCGAAAACGCCCGAAATTTGCCGCTTGCACCTAATTGTCCCGCACCGGACGGCGCAAAGCCGTCCACTTCCGAATATTCTCCCGTCGAGGCCTTGCGCCCCGGGAGACGCTCAATTCTGCATCGGCGCTTCTCGATCGCACGAGGCCCGAGCCAATGTCACGGCGTGCCGTAGAGCTCCGCTGCACGGGCTCGTGCCACCGGGTTGCGATTGAACGCATCGAGTTCCTTCAGCACCTCGGCCCGCGTCTTGCCTTCGCCGCTGCCCGGCTCCGGGATCCAACCGGGTTCACCATCCATATGGCGCCAGGCGCCCGACACCGGATTCTTGCGAAAATCGGCGAGTTCCTGCAGAACGTCTGCACGACTCCTGCCATCGCGCAATGCCGGCGCGAATGACCAACCCCGCTCGCCGCCGACGTAGCGCCAGTCGCCAGTCGACAGCTCACCGTCATTGGCGCCCATCGCGCCCATCGCGCCCGTAAGGGCGATGATCGCAACAAGGGACTTGAATTGTTTGACGTTGTTTTTCATGGAGATACCTCCAACTTGCTGTAACGCTCATGCGCGGCACACCTTCGTGCCCACTTTGAGTATAGAACGCCCGCGTCATCGTCGCCGGCGCCGGAGCGTGCCTCTCGATGAACGACTTTTGCCGGGGTCCCGGCTTGCGGCGCAACACTGCCGGGGGCCACGGCCGGGGGAAGATGGGTTCGCCCCGTGCTTGCGCCGTGCCTACCCCGGCACGCTCGCCCGAACAGCCCAGGCTCTTGCAGTCAGGGAGATCGAGCCGCCGGCCTGGAAAGGGATTCGTGCCCGCAGGCGATCGCGCAGCCGCTCTCTCGCGGCCTGGTCCAGCGACATCGCGCAGGCGGGGGCCGGACCCTGGCCGCCGAGCAACGGACGCCCGGAGCCGTCGAATTCGGCGAACGGTCGCAGCCATGAGAGAAGCACCGGGGCGAGCTGACGGCTAAAGCGGCCGACATACTGCTCACAAGCGTCGCCGCGCTCCCATGAGTCGGAGACAAGCGCTGTCTCGTCAGGCTGAAATCCGTCGGCGCGCCATGTGTGGTCAACAGCCGCATCGAGGTGGCAGGTCTGGAGTTCGTCCGCTCTTTCATGTCCCCGGCATGCGCCGAGACCCATGCAAGGATGGATGGAATGCCGATAAGAAAGATTTCGGCCCCGGGACTCATATCCGTGTCGCTCAGGGTGGCGCGAGTCGCGGGCATCAAGCCACTGCGGAACGCCAGGAAGCAAAAGAAAATGCGGGCCCCGGCCCGCATTTCATTACTCGAAGATGACGCCTTATTTCGCGGGCTTCTTCTCTTCTTTCTTCTCTTCCATCATTTCCTTGTGCTCCCCTTTCTTCTCTTCCATCATTTCCTTCTTCTCTTCCATCATTTCCTTCTTCTCTTCCATCATTTCCTTCTTCTCTTCCATCTTCATCTCGCCCTTGGCGGCGCCGCCATGCGAGGCAGCGAAGGAGCCAGCCGAGCCGGTGACGAAGGCGGCTGCGATCAGGAGGTGCAAAATCTTGCTCATGTGATACTCCTCTGGATTTGTTGGAAAATGCACGCCCGGTATCGGGCGCACTAAAAGGTATAGCACGGATGCCTGTGGACAAGTCGGCCTGTTTCCCCCGGTTTCGAATTCTTGCCCTCCTTGCAACCGTTTCCGCAGGGGTGCTGGTTTCGTACGCGGATGCCGCACCCCGCACGCCGAGCGACGACGCCGAAGTCCTGGAGCGCCTGCCGTCGCGCGCGGGCGACGCCAGTGCCCGCGAGCTGCTCGCCTTGCGGGCGGCGACGGCCGCCGCTGCAGATGATCCGCTTCCGGCCGGCCGGCTCGCCCGGCGCTACTTCGACCTCGCCATGGCACGCGGAGATCCGCGCTATGTAGGCTATGCCGAAGCGGTGATCGCCCGCTTTCCGGAGCCCCTTCCGGCCGGCCTGCGTTCCATCCGCGGGATGCTGCGGCAGTATCGGCACCATTTCGAAGCGGCGCTGGACGATTTCGCAGCTGCCCTCGAGCAGGATCCGAAACTCGCCGAAGCGCACGCCTGGCGCGCCGCGATCTTTCTGGTGCGGGCCGATTATGCGGCGGCGCGCCAGGAGTGCGCAGCGCTGCTGTCCCTCGGCCAGGCCATCCTGCACGGCACCTGCTTCGGTCTTGCCCAGGCCTACGACGGCGAGCTCGAAGCCGGCTACCGGTCCTTGCAGCAGACGCTCGCCAACAGCCGCGACCCCGACAACCGCCTATGGCTGCTGACGCGGCTCGGCGAAGTAGCCGCCTGGCGGGACCAACCGGCACTGGCCGAACAACACTACCGGGAAGCCCTGAGCATCGGCCGCGACGATGGCTATCTGCTGGCCGCCTGGTGCGACTTCCTGCTCGACAACGGGCGCCCGACCGAGGTCGTCCGCCAACTGGAAGGCTGGGAATCATCCGACCCGCTGCTGCTGCGACTGGCCGAAGCGTCGGCGCGGCTGAAGCTGCCCGATGCGGGACGACTGGCGCAGACGCTCGACGATCGCTTCGAGGCCGCCCGGCAGCGCGGCGACACCACGCATCGCGCCGAGGAGGCACGCTACCAGCTGCACCTGCGCGAGAATCCGACGGAAGCCCTGCGCCTGGCGGCGCTGAACTTTGGCGTCCAGCGCGAACCGCGCGACGCCCGCATTCTGCTCGAAGCCGCGATTGCGGCAGCGGACCCGGTCGCGGCACAGCCGGCGCGCGACTGGTTGCGCAGCAGCGGCTTCGAGGATCCGCGCCTGCGCAGCCTGGGCGAGCAGTCCGCGCAGGCGCCATCCCGACCTGGCGCTCCCGAACGAATCGAGCGATGAAGCTCCGCCGCTACCTGTTCGGCCTGATGTTATTGCTCGCGCTGCCGGCGCTGGCGCACAAGGCCAGCGACAGCTACCTGGTGCTCGATGTCAGCGGCAGCGCGGTGAGCGGGCAATGGGACATCGCCCTGCGCGATATCGATTTCGCGCTCGGGCTCGATGTGGACGGCAACGGCGAGATCACCTGGGGCGAAGTGCGCGCGCGCCACGCCGATATCGAGCACTGGGCGCTCGACCGCCTCCGCCTGAAGCGCGGCGGGGTGTGTGCCTTGCGCGTCGCCGATCACCTGGTGGACACCCACACCGACGGTGCCTATGCCGTGCTGCGGCTGGCTGGCGAGTGCCCCCGGGCCGAGGGTGAGCTGACGGTGGGCTACCGGCTGCTGTTCGAGCTCGATGCCCTGCATCGCGGCTTGCTGCGCCTGGATTTCGATGGCACGCCCCACTCTGCCGTGCTCGCCCCGGAGCGCGCCGAGCAGCAATTCGTCGCCGGCCAGCACTCGCGCCTTGCGCAGTTCGGCCAGTATCTGCTCGAGGGCGTATGGCATATCTGGATCGGCTTCGATCACATCCTGTTCCTGCTCGCGCTGTTGCTGCCCGCGGTGCTGGTGCACGAGGGCGGACGCTGGCGCGGCGCGGGCCGTTTCGGCGACGCCCTGCGCGAGGTCCTGTGGGTCGTCACCGCCTTCACCCTTGCCCATTCGATCACGCTCTCGCTCGCGGCGCTGGGCCTGGTCATGCTGCCTTCCAGGCTGGTCGAATCGGCGATCGCCGCATCGGTGGTGCTGGCGGCGGCCAACAATCTGAAACCCCTGGTCGAAGGCCGGCGCTGGGTGGTCGCCTTCCTTTTCGGGCTGATCCACGGCTTCGGCTTCGCCACCGTGCTCGCGGAACTCGGCCTGCCGCAGCAGGCGCTGGTGCTGTCCCTGCTCGGCTTCAACCTCGGCGTCGAGCTCGGCCAGCTCGCGATCGTTGCGGTGTTCCTGCCCCTGGCCTTCGGCTTGCGCGCCACCGCCTTCTACCGCCGCGGCGTGTTCATCGGCGGATCCGCGGCGACGCTGGCGATCGCCTTCATCTGGCTGCTCGAGCGGGCGCTCGATCTGAAGCTGGTCGGGGCCTGAACGGCACCGGTTCCGCGTGTCGGGGTTGCCGCTCGCGATGCCGGCCCGCGGCCCGGCATCGATGGCCCCGGGGGCGCTGGCCGTTGTTGGCGCAGAATGGCATCACTTCAGCTCGAGCGAGGTCGGCGACATGACGAATCAAACCTCACACCGCGCCGGCGACGAGCCGCCACGGTGGCCGTCGCCACAGGCGTTCCTGGTGCTTTGCCTGCTCGCCGCCATGCTGATCGTGCCCACGGCGCTGACCCTCTCCAGCGTCGAGCATCCCGGCGTGCTGAACGTGCCGTCGGACAACCCTACCCCCTATGGCTACACCTGGAGCCTGCTGTTGTTCATCGTGCCGGTCGCCGTGCTCGGTGGCTGGTTCGCGCGCATGCCGGAGCTCCGTTTCCCGCGCCGGGCGTTCTGGCGCACCCTCGCCCTGCTGGTGCCCCTGGGTTTCGTGCTCGACCTGGCGTTCGGCAACGCCTTCTTCGTGTTCACCAACCACGGCGCCACCCTGGGGATCACGATCCCTGCCGTGGGCGGGCCGCTTCCGGTCGAGGAGTTCGTGTTCTATCTCACCGGCTTCATGGCCGCGCTGCTGAGCTACATCTGGGCCGACGAATACTGGATGAGCGCCTACAACGTGCCCGACTACCGCGAAGAGGCGCGCAGCATCGTGCGCATCGTGCGCCCGCACTATCCGTCCATCCTGCTCGGTCTCGTGCTGATCGCCGCCGCTGCGGCATACAAGCGCTTCTTCTCGGACTCGCCGGACGGCTTCCCCTGGTATTTCACCTACCTCACCCTCGCCGCCCTCGTGCCCTCGGCCGCTCTCTTCCATACCGCCAGGCCGTTCATCAACTGGCGCGCGTTCAGCTTCACCTTCTTCCTCATGCTGCTCATCAGCCTGCTGTGGGAGGTGACGCTGGCCCTGCCCTACGGCTGGTGGGGCTTCCGCCCGGAAGCCATGATCGGCGCGCATATCGACGCCTGGCACGGGCTGCCGATCGAGGAGCCGCTGGTGTGGATGGCGGTGAGCTACGCGACGGTGATCGTCTACGAGGTCGTCAAGATCTGGTTCGCGCTCGGCACGCAGGCGCCGCAAGCCTTCTTCGGCATGCGCAAGCGATAACCGGCTTTCCCGCCCGGGTCGCGAGTTTGCGGACGAAGATGCGATCCGGTCGGTAATTCCCGTCGCCGTGAAATCCCGCATTGATCGGGATCGACGGCTCCCCGATACTCATCCGCAAGTGGTATTCGATCTCCTGACGGTTGGGAAGACCCATGGTTTCATTCGACCAGTCCCTGCCCGACCGCTTTCGCGTGCAGGCCCGGAAGCATCCTCATCGACTGGCGATCGAGGCGGGGAACCGCGCCCTCACCTACGCGGAACTCGACGGCGCCGTGAATGCCGTGCTCAGGGTGCTGGTCGGGCACGCTGACGGGCGCGCGCAACGCGTTATCCTGCTCGTCGATCAGGGCATCCCGGCAGTGATCGCGACGCTCGGGGTGCTGAGCGCCGGTGCCGCCTACGTTCCGCTGGACCCGGCCTTGCCCGCTGCGCAGTTGCGTGAACTGGTCGAGGAGGTGGAGCCGGCGTGGATCATCGCGAACCGACACTATCTCCCCTTGGCGCACGGCGTTCATGCCGACCCGCAACGCATTCTCTGCATCGAGGCAATCGCGCACGACGACGGCGGGCCGGTGCCGGAAATCACCGTCGCGCCGGACGCGCTCGCGTACATCTACTTCACTTCCGGATCGACCGGCAAGCCGAAGGGCGTGTGCGACAGCCATCGCAATGTCCTGCACAACATCTGGCGCTACACGACGAACCTGCATTTCGACGTCGATGATCGCCTGACGCTGCTGCAGGCGCCGCACTTCAGCGGCGCGGTGTCGAGCATGTTCGGGGCGCTGCTCAACGGTGCCGCCTGCTTCCCCTACGACGTCCGCAGCGAGGGGCTGGAGCCGATGGGAGACTGGCTTCGCACCAGGCGGATCACCGTCTTTCACTCGGTCCCCGCGATCTTCCGCGAGGTCATCGCGGGCGGTGATTTCCCTGCCCTCAGGTGCGTCCGCCTCGAAGGTGATCGCGCCTCGAGCCGCGATATCGACCTGTTCCGCCGCCACTGTGCAGCCGGATCGATGCTCGCAAACGGACTGGGCGCCACCGAGTGCGGTCTGGTCAGGCAATGGCGCATCGACGCGACGACTCCAATCCCCGACGGCCCCGTTCCGATCGGAGACGCCATCGACGACATGCAGGTGCGCTTGCTCGACGCGCAGCGACAGGACGTGCCCGATGGCGAAATCGGGGAAATCGCCATCCGCAGTCGCTACCTCGCCCTGGGGTATTGGCGGCGGCCGGAATTGTCGGCGAGCAGGTTCCTGAGCGATCCCGCGAACCCGGCGCTGCGGACCTACCTGACCGGCGACCTGGGTCGCATGCTGCCGGGCGGGACGCTTCAATACCTGGGTCGGAAGGACCTCCAGCCGAAGATTCGCGGGCAATGGGTCGATGTCGACGCGCTCGAGCGCGTGCTGCTCGGCTTCGACGGCGTTCATGAGGCAGTCGTTTCCACCACGCAGCCCCCCGGCCGCGAGGCGCGCCTCGTCGCCTACCTCGTCCCCCAGCCCGGCATGGCACTGAGCGTCGAGACCTTGCGCAGGCACGCTCTCGCCCACCTGCCAGCGCCGATGCTGCCTTCGTCGTGGGTCGTTCTGCATGCCTTGCCACTGAACGCCAACCTGAAAGTCGATCGTGGGGCGCTGCCCGCCCCGGAGTCGATCGGTGCGCCACCCTTCGTCGCGCCCCGCAACACGCTGGAGCGGCAAATCGAGAGAATCTGGAGCGAAGTCCTCGGGCTCGATGCGATCGGCATCGACGACGACCTCTTTGCGTTGGGCGCCGACTCGATCGATATCACGAGGGTGAGAAATCGGATGATCGGTGCGCTTTGCGTCGATCTGTCGTTCGCGACATTCTTCGATCACCCGTCGATTGCGGACCTGGCCAGGGAAGTCGGGCAGCGTGCCCGCCCATGAGACATGATGTTCAGGTCGGCCCGGCATGTCGATCACGCTGGCGCGATGTCCAGATGGATGAAGGATCATCAAGACGAAGATGCGCCGCTTTCTCGCCGCCCGCACTGGCTGCGGCGGCAGGGCGGCACATGATCTATGCTGCGGAAATATCGGGGGAGGAAGCATGATCGATCGCCGCGAGTTCCTCAAGACCGCCAGCCTGACCGCCTTGTGGCCCTGCGTCCCCGCATGGGCGCAGTCGCCCGGCGTCCTGGTCAACGACCTCCACTCCCAGCTCAACGAGACGCGCGTCGATCGCATCGTCGAACCGGAGACCCTCGATGCGGTGCGCAGCGCGCTCGGCGCGGCGAGACGCGAGCAGCGGGCGGTCTGCATCGCGGGCGGCCGTCACGCGATGGGCGCGCAGGCCTTCGCGACCGACGGCGTGCTCGTCGACATCCGCAAGCTCGACCGGGTGCTCGGCTTCGACGCCGTGCGGGGCCTGGTCGAAGTCGAATCCGGCATGCAGTGGCCGAAGCTGCTCGCCGAGCTCACCGCGGCGCAGCGCGGGCAGACGAAGCAATGGGGATTCGCGCAAAAGCAGACCGGCGCCGACCGCCTGACGATGGGCGGCTGTCTGTCGGCCAACGTGCACGGCCGCGGCCTCACCCTGCCGCCCTTCGTCGGCGACGTCGAGTCCTTCACCCTGCTCGATGCGCGCGGCGAGCTCGTGAATTGCAGCCGGACCGAGAACCCCGAGCTGTTTCGCCTTGCGATCGGCGGCTACGGTCTGTTCGGCTTCATCTACTCGGTCACGCTGAGGCTCGTGCCACGGCGCAAGGTCGAGCGCGTCGTCGAGGTGCGCGATATCGACGGCATTCCCGCGGCATTCGAACAACGCATCCGCGACGGCTTCATCTACGGTGATTTCCAGTACTCCATCGACGATCGATCCGAGGGTTTCCTGCGCCAGGGCGTGTTCTCGTGCTACAGGCCGGTGGCGGACGCGACCCCGATGCCGGAAAACCAGAAGGAGCTGGCCGATCGCGACTGGACCGACCTGCTCTATCTCGCCCACGCCGGAAAGGCCGACGCGTTCGAGCGCTACGCCGGCTACTACCTGTCGACCAACGGCCAGGTCTATTGGTCGGACGAGCATCAGATGAGCGTCTATCCCGACCATTACCATGGGGAGCTCGACCGGATCGGCAAGGCCACGCACAAGTCGACCGAAGCCATCACCGAGATCTACTGCGAGCGCGACGCGCTCGGGCAGTTCATGGCGGACGTGAGAGAGGACGCGCGCCGCCACAAGGTCGAGATCATCTACGGCACCGTCCGCCTGATCGAGCAGGACACGGAGAGTTTTCTCGCCTGGGCGAAGAAGCCCTACGCCTGCGTCATCTTCAACCTGCACGTGGTGCATACGCCGGAAGGCATCGCCCATGCGGCCGACGCGTTCCGCCGCCTCATAGACATCGGCATGAAGTACGGCGGCAGCTACTTCCCCACCTACCACAAGTACGCGACGCGCAAGCAGGTCGAGACCTGCTACCCGCAATTCGGCGAGTTCCTCGCCCTCAAGCGCAGGCACGATCCGGCCGAGCTGTTCCAGAGCGACTGGTACCGGCACTACCGGACAATGTTCGCGAGCTGACATGCAGCTCGCGCCCGCCCAGCCGCGCCGGCTCGCTCCGCTGCTATGGACGCTGCTCGCGCTCTTCGTCCTGCGCGTCGTCCTCCAGGCACTGGTCGCTTTCTTCGACGTCGATTTCCTGCCGCCAATGCAGCAGTGGTACTCGGGCCTGATGCCCTACGAGTATCTGCTGCCCTCGCAGGTGATCATCATTGCCCTGATGCTGAAGATCTGTGCCGACTTCACGCGCGGCGCCGGGCCTTTCGTCAGGCCACACCGCTTCTTCGCCGTCTACTGGCTGCGCTTCGGCTACCTCTATCTCGCGGTCATGCTCGCGCGCTATCCGGTGCAGCGCGCGCTGCATCCCGAATCGCGCTGGTTCGACGGCACCATTCCGATCGTCTTTCACTGGGTGTTGGCGACGTTCGTCATTGTCGTCGGCCTGCACCACCGCCGCCGCCTCGGCTCATGACCATCGCCGAGCCGATGACCATGCTCACCGACTACGCCCTCGCCGGCGTGAGCGGCTGGCTCGGCGTGCTGCTGTTTCGGGCGCGCACCGGCCAGGCGGCGCGATCGTCGTGGGCGCTGGCCTTTGCCGCGCTCGCGCTCGCAGCAGCCTTGGGTGGCACTTACCATGGCTTTGCCCCGCAGCTCTCCGAACGCACTTTGGACCTGATCTGGCAGGCGACCGTGTTCGCCGCGGGCGTCGCGAGCTTCGGCATGCTCGCCGGCTCGGTGATCGCTGCGAGCGCGGGCGGTCTGCGCAAGGTCCTCCTTGCATTCGCGGCGGCGAAGCTCGCGCTCTACTCCGGCTGGATGCTCGTCCACAGCGAATTCATCTACGTGATCGCGGATAGCGGCACGACGATGGCCGCCCTCACCGTGCTGCACGGCTGGTCGGCAATTCGACGCCGGGATCGTGCCTCGGCGTGGGTGCTGGGCGGCGTCGGAGTTTCAGTGGTCGCAGCCGGCGTCCAGGCCAGCGGCTTCGCGCTGCATCGCCACTTCAACCACAACGACCTTTACCACCTGATCCAGATCCTGGCGATGGTGCTGCTTTATGTTGGAGCCAGGCAGCTGCGCGACCGCTCGAAACGCTGACACGATGCAATGAGCCGCCATCCGGATCAGCGAATACCTCGACTTTCTGCTTCGCCACAATTATCGTCCAATGGCCTGAGTACAGGTTTGAACGTACATACCCCATGAATTCAGTGAGACTCGGAGGCGTACCTTGAAGATCGACGGAGGCTGCCATTGCGGTGCAATAAGATTCGAAGCAGATATCGACCCGGAAAGAGTGCTCATATGTCATTGCACGGATTGCCAGATTCTTTCAGGCAGTGCATTTCGTACGGTTGTCGTTTCGCCGGAAAGTCGATTCAGACTCATCAGCGGCCAGCCAAAGATATACCTGAAGACCGGTGGAAGTGGAAACAAGCGCGAGCAGGCATTCTGTGAAAATTGCGGCTCTCACATCTACGCGACATCGGTTGGTGCGGGCCCGAGGGATTTGGGAATACGCCTGGGCACGGTCAACCAACGAAATTCCCTGAAACCGAAGAAACAGATCTGGTGTTCAGCTTCACAAGCGTGGCTGGGCGATATTGCGTCGATTCCCGGGGTGGAAAAGCAGTAGGGCTTTTCTTGGCCTGGCTTGTTTCTGCGGAAAACACGCGCGCTTGATTGCTCCACGCGACGAGCCAATCGGCTCGTCGCGACCCGTCTCATTGGCGCTGAGGTTGCGCAACGAACGGCCGAAGCAAGGTCTGATTTCACCGCCAGGCAAGCTGCCCGGCTGCACCGTGCGCGGCGTCGCCCCCAACTCGATTTCCAGGGCTACGACGGCGCCGATCTGGCCCTGCCCGAACCCCTTGTGCTCAGCATGGGCACGGAGCGCGCCAGCGCGCAGGCGGCCGCCATGAGCGGAACCCGCACCGCGCCCGACGAGGATCTCCATCGAGTTCGCAGCCGCGGGTCCGGACTCACCCGCAACAACCATGGGCCGGGGATGCTCAACTAGGTAGAATCGCGGGATCGTTTCCATCAAGCGCGGCTCGCTGCCGCATATCGACATGAATAAT
>JBFGZP010000036.1:0-17324 GCA_041586695.1 Thauera sp. | reverse complement strand
GTGCGTCTACCAATTCCGCCACCCCCGCGCTTCCGAACCGGCCAGAGGCGGGCGCGATTATACACGCCGAGAAGTGCTATCCTGGAAAACGGCATAATGTGCATTATGTAAACAAAGACCCACTTGTATCGGGCGCGGACCTCGAGGTGGTTGATAACCGCATTCGCGCCCGGCACCCATCCGGCACCCATCCGGCGAGTACCCCGGCGACGTGCCGGTGCGACAGACTGGTCGCGCCAGGTAGCGCCCCTCGAGCGGATTGTCACGTCGAATGAAGCCGGTCGCGTCTAACCCGGGCAGTATCGTTCGCGGTCTATCCCGTACTTTTTCAGGAGCTTGCCGAAGGCACGGCGCTCCTTGCCCGCCCGCTGGGCCGCCATCGAAACATTGCCTTCGGTTGCGGCAATCATTGTCTCCAGGTAGTTGCGCTCGAAGCGCTCGATCATCTCCACCTTTGCGGTCTTCATGTCCATCGAGGCGAAACGGGCGTCTCGCGGTTCGGCTACCTGATCGGTCTCGGCCGGCAGTTCGAGCCGGAGCACCCCGTTATCGGCCAGCAGGAACTGTCGATGGACGGTATTCTCGAGCTCACGGATGTTGCCGGGCCAGTCGTAACGCCGTGCCGCTTCCAGCGAATGTGGGTCCACGCCCGGCACCTGGACGTCGTACTGACGGGCAAAGCGCTCAATAAAGTGGCGGACCAGGGGCGCCACGTCCTCGACCCGCTCGCGCAACGGCGGCAGATGTACCGACATGATGGCCAGCCGGTAGAGCAAGTCCTGGCGGAAGCTGCCGTCCCGAACCATGTCCTCGAAGCTCTGGTTGCTGGCGGCGATCACGCGGACGTCGGCCGGGATCTCCTTGAGCGCGCCAAGGGGCCGGTAGTTTCCGTCCTGGAGGAATCGCAGAAGGGCCACCTGCCCCTTCTGCGAGAGGCATTCAATCTCGTCGAGAAACAGCGTGCCACCATCTGCGCCGCCGACCATGCCCGGCTGGCTCTCGCGGGCATCGGTGAACGCGCCGCGGGCATGACCGAACAGTTCGTTCTCCATGAGATTGTCGGGCAAGGCGCCACAATTCACCGGGACGAAGGGCTTGTAACGGCGGGGACCGAGGTAATGAATGGCACGAGCGACGAGCTCCTTGCCGGTGCCGGTCTCACCCCCGATCACCACGTGCGCAGAGGTGTCGGCGAATCGGCGCACCTGCTTCATGGCGGCGACAAAGGATGGAGCGCTACCAAGCAGCCCCAAGCTCTCCAGATCCGCACCCTCCTCAACTCCGCGGGACCTCCCGGCACCCGCAAGCCCTCCCCCGCTCGTGCTGCCCCGACTCAAAGCCATAAGCATCCCGTTTCGTGTGATTGCGCGTCGCCCGTCCAGGCTTGGTCAATCGCAGTGCTTACAGTGCAACGGACACCCTGTTCGCATATCGTGGAATCCCATCCGATTTCCTGCGACGACACCTGTTAGGTTTAGATTAGGTACGTACGATCGTCAAACAGCTTTACATCTCAAGAGCGGCGCGGACCGCCGCTGCAGGGTGCGGCAGGCAGCCCTCGCGACTGCTCTCCGCCCGGGCGCCAGCCGGCCCGTCATCACTGATATCGGCCAGGCAATCGGAGCATCGGCCTGGTATCACGTAGCCCGCGCAGGCGAGTCGGCTGTAAGGTCGAGCAGGGCAGCGCACGGGGTACTCGCGCGCTTCAGTAACAATGCGCGCATCAGGCCCCTGCAGATCGAATGCACCACAGCAAGCGGCCTCCAGCACAGACATCGGTCGCACACCGCTCAGATAACCTGGCGGCCGACCCACGCGATCCATCGATCTGCCGCCGCGTTGCGCTCCACCTCGGGAGCATCGGGAAGGTATCGCCCGAGTTCGACCCAAAGTTCCTGCCAGTCACGGCCCGCAGCCAGAAGCGGTACAAGCCGGCGGACAACCAGGAAGGCCCGGGCCCTCGTCATCTGAGCGGGGGCCTTGAGCAGGGGCACGACGCGTGGTAGCACGGCGGGCCCGAGGTCCGTCAGGCCATCGGTGGAAAGGGTATCGGGCTCACGCAGGATGTCCGGATAGTCGTCGATCGTGCGCAACAGCGCGCCGAGGGCGCGCGGATCCCGCATCCGCACCAGGCCCTGCGCACCGCGCGCCCGCACCCGCTCGTCGCCGTCGTCCAGTGCGTCGGCGAGCACCTCGGAGCTGGAGGGGTCGGCGATCTCGGCCAGGCCCTGTGCAATGCTGGCGCGAAGCTCGCCGTTCGCGGTCTCAAACGCGCCGACCAGCGCCGATGTGCTGTCCCGCCCGCGACGCACCAGTTCGGCCAGGGCCAGGGCCCGGTCATTGAATGGCGCAGAGGACAAGGCCGCGACCAGTTCGTCGACGGTACGGGTGTCAGGGCGTGGCGGGGACATGGCTGAAGCTCAGAACGACGCGACGATTGGCCCAGCGGTTTGCCTCGCGACGCTGATCGGCACCGACCGCGGCGGCGCCCCCCTCGTCTCCGGTGCCGGCATCGGTCGTGGCCGAGGTCGATGCCCCGTGGCCGATGATGATTCCATTGATACGGGCAGCGGCTATCCCCCTGCCCAGAAGCGCGGCTTCGACCGCCCCCGCGCGCCGCAGCGAGAGGTCACGGTTGTAGTCGCTCGCACCGCCGACCAGATCGGCAAAGCCCTCAAGCGAAAGCTCGACATCGGGGTTGCGGGTCAGATACGGGAGGAAGGTATCGATCTTGGCGGCTTCCGTCGCATCAAGGACATCATTGTCGAACCCGAAATAGAAGGTCACCGGTTCATGCACGTAAAAATCCCGGTGCCGTTCCAGCGCCTCGCCAAAGGTCGCAGAGGTCCCGGCCTCGACATGCAGGTGCTCGTTGGTGACATGTCCGGCATCGACGGTGAAGCCCCAGTTCACCGCGCCGTAGGTGACCATCGTGTCTTCCCCGACGGCGGCGCTCTCGAACGTCCAGGTGATGACGGAGGTCGGACTGCTCGTGCCGGGAAAATCGTACATCGACGCCGTGCGGATGTCCGCCGGATCGTCCGAGCGCTTGAAGCCCGGAATCTGTCCGGCCGGGTTCGCGCCGATGCCTCCGCCGCGCGACGCGGGCTGCTGCGTCGTGCCGCCGAATCCGACCGTGCCCGGGGCCGCAGCCCCCCAGGCGTACCGCGGCGACAGCGGCGAGCCCTGTGGCACGCCCGGGCTGGCCGCGTTGGGCCGATGCAGCACGTCGGTCTTGAAACCGCCCTCGATCCCGCGCAAGGGGTCTTCCTCGGTACGCAGGCCTGGATCGCCGAGTGCACCGCGCGGCGCCTGGGCAGCCGGCATCGAAGCCGCATTGACGTCGGCGCCGCTCGCATCCAGGGTGCTATTGACCTGCCAGATGCCGATCACGCTCGAGTTCGGTTCGCCGATTCCCGGTACGAATCGCAGATACCCGTCCATGCCGCTCTTGGTCGGGGGCGTGGCCAGTGCGCCCTCGCGAGTCTGCAGTTCGATCTCGAACAGGCTGCTGCGGCCAGGGATCATGTAGGTACCCGCAAAGCTGCACTGTATCGGCGCCGGCCCGGTTCGCGCCGTGAGCGGGCCGACGGCGCCGTCGCGCGAGCCGCCCGACTGCTGGACCACGTGGGCGAGTTCGTGGGCGGTCAGTTCGTCGCGCCCGGGGCCACGGCCCTGACCATAGAAGATGTCGTTTCCCTGGGTGAAGGCATTGGCCCGCAAATCACTGTTCAGTTGCGCCGCCTGCCGGTCGGTATGAATCCGCACCTGGCCGAAGTCGGCGCTGAAGCGTTGTTCCATGAAGCTGCGGGTGTCGGCGTCAAGTGGCCGTCCGCTGCGACCGAGAAGCGCTGACGGCCCGCTCGCAGGTGTTGCCGCTTGCAGGCGCGGTTGCACCGGCGCCTCAGCCCCGTGCCGCGGATCCGGCACCTGCGTGGCCCCGACCTGCCTGGCAGCCCGGTCCGCCTCCAACTCGAAGCGATCCCCCGGCGAACCGAGCGGCAATGTGGTGGCGGGCATCGGTTTCAGGAGGAAGGCGGGAACGCCTGTAGTGGCAGGTCTCGCACCCGTCTGTGGGCCGAAACCGTTCCCGTTCCTGTTGGCGAGCAATTCGCTCTGCGTCCGGGTGAGGAAGCGCGGTGTACCGCCCCGCGAGCCGCCGCGCACTCCGGCCTTGATGGGCGATCGGGCGCCCTCTCCCGCCTTCGAACGTGATTTGAAGGTCATCGCTTCCCGTCCTCCTTTTCCTTACCTGATGCCCTGCGCCGGCGCAGGACAAATACGCCGGCGATAACCAGCAGCGCTAGATAGATCCAGCCTAGCGCAGGAACGAGGCCCGCGCTGATCCAGTCCGGCACAGGGTCATCGCGATCGAGGAACCACGCGAGGCTCGCGATCGCCACCGTGATCACCGCGGCAATGGACCAGAATGCCCAAGCCGGTAGGGCAGCATGAAGTTTGATGCGTACACGTCTTGGAGGGCGGGTTCGCGCATCTTTTCCGATCCGTCTATCGTTCACGGGGTCTCCATCGGTGGCATGCCGGGCCGCCAGCCGCGAGGGGCGGGCACATGACGGAAAGTACCGTTCGAAAGTTGCTCCATCAATTCCCCATAGCGGCGCATGAAGGCAGGCCCTTCAAGCTCGAACAACTCGACCGTCAGCGTGTAGGCGTAGTCGCGGGCGACGCCTCTGCCGGCATGAACATAGGAGAGATGCGGCACCGCACCCGACACGTTCGGCGTTCGGGTGGTGCCCGGAAGCCACACGCCGACCTCAGCGGTGTTCTGGAACATCTCCGACCCGGCCATCCGTTGATGCAGCCAGTCCATTTCCTCGGCGAGTTGTCTGAACGGCGTCACATGGTGGGCATGATGCCCCGGGGCGGGCATGGGAAACCCTTCCTCAGCCAAGGAGCTACCCAAGGCCCCTGACGGCGATGCTTCGCCGAATTCACGCATTGGAATCTGTCGCCGATCGCGAACCGACAGGAGGTCGTCCAGCCCCGTTTCAACCTCGGCGGCCGTCACTCGTGTCGACCCACCGGTGGATCTCGCACCCGATAGCATGGCCTCGGTTTCGACATCGAGCGTCCGGCCGGGCAGACCGACGCCGCGCTGATCGAGCCTGCGCTCGAGGGCGGCAAGGAGACGGTCGGCACGGTCAGGTTGTCGTCTCGCGATAGCGCGGATGCGCTCCATCGCCTGGGCCGCTGGGCTGCGAAGTTCCGGCGGCAGCGGCACGTCCATTAGCTCCTGAAGTCTCGCCTCAATGGCGGCGGCGTCACGGCTTGCGTTGCGGGACAACAGACTGGACGGGCAAGGCACCGGCAAGCCGCCGTTCGAGTGCCGGGCACAGGCTACGCCACCGGGCATCTCGGGAGCCGGGCGTTCGACGATTTCGTGTTCGCCGACCGAAGCGCGCCGGTTCGGTGCCTCCCCGCGAACCAGTCCCGGATGCTCATCTACGTAAGCAAGCTCGTCGGCCACCTGGCGCGGTGATAGGTCGGCGCTGTCCATGCTGCCGCTTTCCCTCACCGAGGCATCCCGCTGTGCTGCCGGTGACGGCTCCAGTTCATCGATACGGGCGCGTGCTTCCGTCGGTGAGGGCGGAATCGCCTCGTCTGCGGCGCCTGCAACCCGTGCTTCCGCCGCAAGTGTCCCGCCTGGGGCACGCGCCTCGGCCCATACCGCGGCACGCGCCTCGGCGCCGGCGGAGCGCGCCATGCCGAGGTTGGCGATGTCCTCGCCAACCAGGAAGCGGCGCGACATCCCGCCGCCGAAGGATTCGCGCAGCCGCGACGGCAGGCGGCGCGCGCCGCGCACCAGCCCGCCCGGCGCCGCCGCGATCCGACCAGGCAGGCTGCGCACGCCGGCCAGCGCCCGCCCCGGAAGTGCGCGCAGCCCCGCGGCGCCACGACCGGCGAGGTCCATGGTGCCGCGCGCGACGCTGCGGGCGCCGCCGGCGACGCCTCGCGCCACCCCGCGGGCGCCACGCACGGCAAGTGCGGGCACGGCCGCAGCCCCTCTTCCAAGGGCCCGGGTACCGCGCAGCGCTGCACCGGGCAATGCACGCGCGCCGCGCAGTGCCGCGCCCGGCAAGGCCCGCGCGCCTCTCAGCGCAGCCCCCGGTGCCGCCCGCAGACCGCGTCCGGCGGCCCCGAGCCCGGCCCTCGCCCCGACACCGGCACGCGCCCCCATCCCCGCTGCGTAGCGAACGCCTCCTCCGGCCGCGCGGATCTCCGAAGCCGCTGCCCGCCCGCCCAGCTGGCCGGCCTTGGCCATGCCCATCTGCATCACCACGTTGGCTGCATCGCCCACGTTCTCGGTGAGTTGCTGGGTTTCGCTCTGCAACTCGGTGGCGGTCTGGGCGCAGGCGGCGTCGATGAGGTTCTTGATGAAGACCAGCGCCTGCAACACCAGCGCCACCTTGCCCACCGCGATCGTCCACCCCCCCACGGTGGTCAGGACCGTGGTGCAGAAGGCGATCACCGGCCCTGTCACCGGTGCGGCGGTGCCTAAGGAGAGGATGGTGATTGCGGTCATGATGGCGATGATCACCCCTGCCAGCGCGGTGATCGAACCCAGGATCACGGTCAGGCCGGTAGCGATGTCGGCAGCGGATTTCAGCAGGTTGCCGAGCGGGTCACGCCGCCACTGCTCGGCCGAGAACAGGTTCGCGCCGCCCGACAGCATCATTCCCAGCCCGCTGACCACACCCATCAACGGTCCGCGCGGGTCGATCAGTCCGAGCGCGAGATGGCCCCAGCCGGGCCACTTGATTCCGGAAACCGAGCCGAACAGGTTGCGGCCTGTCATGCGCAGCGCGATACCCATCTTGTCGGCGGCCGAGAGATTCTGGAATTCGCCGCCGGCCATGGCCTCGATCTCGGCGATCTGGGCCTGGCGCCGCTCCTCGGCGGCGCGAGCAGCCTCGTCGCGCTGGGCGGCGTTCGGCGCGCCGGTCCCGGTCATCCATTCGGGCAGGGCTTCGGTCAGCGCGCCTGCAGTGTCGACTCGCTCCCTCGCCGCTTCGGGCGGTGCGGCTGGCGCGGCTGTCATCGCGGTGTCCGGCGGAGGTTCGGCCGCGGCGGCCTCGGGCGGCCCTGCTGGCACCAAAGGCTCGGTTTCGCCGGGCGCTTCCTCGGCCGCCGCCAAGGTGCCGGTCTGGGCCTGGCCGGGCCCTTCCGGCGTTGCTGCGGGTGTCGCTGCCGGCGGCGGCGATTCGGGAGCCTGCTCGAACGCGGGGGCGCCACCGGCGGATTCATCGGGGGTGCGCTGCATGATTCCATCGAGCCCGGTCGCTTGCGTCGGCTGGGCCGCAGGCTCGAATGGTGCCTGCGATTCCTCGCCCTCCCGGGCCTCCTCCTCGGGCATTTCCTCCGCCGGCACTGCCCGCATCGCCTGTGCATAATCCCGCTGCACGGATGCAAGCCGGCGCTCCATGTCGAAGGAGGCCGTTACGAGGCCGTCCCCCTGCCCCTCCAGCTGGCGCGCCTGCTGCCGCTGTGCATCGGGCGCCGAAGCCAGCGCCTCGACACTGGCGCGCGCCTCCGCATTCTGCGCCGCCATTTCGGCGAGTTTTTCGCCGGTGGCGGAAAGCTGCTCGTCGTTGCCGTCGAGTCTTGCGGCGGTCTCGGTGTTGGTCTGTTCTGCCCGGGCCGCATCCTCGCCAAGGCTGCCGGCCTTCTCGCGGGTGCGAGTCACCGCGTCATCGGTGGTGCCGATGTCGGCACCCGCCTGGTTCATCTTCCCACCCTGCTCGCGCGCCTCGGCGGCGGCCTCGGGGTCGTCGGGCGTGTTGGCGGCGTTCTCGGCCGAGAGTTGGCCCGCCTCGCTCGCCATCGGGCCGGAATCGGCCTTGCCTTCGTCCGCCTTGGCAGCATAGTTCGGCGCCTCCGCAGCCACCGTCGTGGCCTTCTGCTCGGAGACCGCGAGCGCGGCGCGCGCCTGGGTGGCCAGTTCCTGCCGCGTCGCCAGATGTTCGCGCGAGGTGCCAACCCCCTGCTCGGCCATGCTCACGCCGCCGCGCACGAGCGCAATGTTGCCGTCGAGAACCGCCGCATTGCCGCGCTCCTCGACCGCCAGCGAGCGCACCCGGGTACCCTCCTCGCGCAGGTTCTGGGCCAGCCCGGCGAGCGCGGCAATGCGGCCGTCCGCCTCGGCGTCACCCGGCAAGGGGGCCCCACCGGCGTCGACGGGAGCGACCGGCTCGGGCGTCATCACCATCGCTTCCGGTCCCGGCTTGCTGGCGCCTTCGGCCTCGGCAAAGGCCTGCTCGGCCAGCGCCGAGGCTTCATCGGCAGCCGATGCCGCTTCTCCCTTGCCACCTTCCTCGCCCGCTTCCCCTTTGCCTTCGGCACCTCCCTCGCCTTCGGCAAGCGGTTCGGCGGGACTGTCTGCCTCCGCCGCGGTCTCGCTCCTGGCCTGATCGACCCTGGGTGCCTCGGCCGCCGGTCGGTCGACGTCGGGGCGCGCTGCGGGTTCGATGTCGGCGCGCTCCGATGCAAGTTCGCCGCGGTCGACCTGGGATGCGGCGCCACGCGCCTCGTGTGCCCGCGCAGCAGGGTCGCTGGGGAGTTCCTCCTCGTCGCGGTCACGGGTGGCCTCGGAAATGCGTGTCTGCATCCGTGAGCCCACGTTTCCGCCATCCTCGGGATGGCGGTAGTCGGCGGGGGCGCGGCGGATCGGCGCGTTCGCCGCACCGCCCTGCTGCACCACGTGCGCGACTTCATGCGCAATCAGGCCCAGATCGTCGGGGCGCTGCCCGGCACCGAGCCAGATGTCACCGCCGTGGGTGAAGGCCTTGGCGGCAAGACTTGTCGCCGCTCTTGCCGCATGCGGACCCGAATGCACGCGCACGCCTCCGAGATCCATGCCCAGCGTGGCTTCCAGCCGGGTACGCAGGGGCGCACCCAGCGGTCCTCCCGCGTCGTCCGCGGCGCCTGCTGCCCCGCTGCCGTCCGCGCTGTCCTCGGGCGGGTCGGCGCGCAGCCGCTCGCGTCGGATCGGCAGCACAGGGGACTCGTCTTCCCGTCCCTCGACTGCCGCCTCGGCACACTCGTCGCACATCCGCCGCGCCGCCGCGGTCTCCTCGCGCGCCATGAAGCGGGGCAGCACCGGCTCGTCATGCTGGACGGCGAGGGAGAACTCGTCGGCTTCCTGCTCGAGGGGATCATCCACCGCGCCGACCTGTAGGCGCGCCTGAACCCCTGCCTCGCGCAAGAAGCGCGGCACTCCGGCCTCCGGGCCGGGCTGATCGGTACATCCGCACGCGGGACGCGCAGAGGTCGTTCCCTCCTCGACCTGCGGCTTGCGAGCGACCGCGCAGCTGCTCCTCATCCCGGCCGGCCCAACTCGCCCGGCACCGGTTTGCCGAGCTTGCGATATTCGGCGCCGATGGCTCGCAACAACGCTTGTTCGTCGAGCGCCGTGCCGCGCTGTCGCGCCAGCGCCGCGGCGGCCAGCACGACGTTGCGGATATGCCCTCCGGCGAGGTCGCAGGCAGCGGCCAGGCGGTTCAGCGCCGCGGCGTCGAGGCCGTGTGCCTCGCCCAGGTGCGCAAGCCACAGCGCACGACGCTCTTCCGGCCCCGGCGCGGGGAATTCGAGGATTGCGTCGAGCCGCCGGGTGAACGCGGAGTCGAAGCGCGCACGGCTGTTGCTCGTGAGCAGCACGATGCCCTCGAAGCTCTCGATGCGTTGCAGCAGGTAGTTGGTCTGCTGGTTGGCGAAGCGGTCGTTGGCGTCCTTGACGTCGGTGCGCTTGCCGAACAGCGAGTCGGCCTCGTCGAACAGCAGCACGACCTCGGCGTGCTCGGCACGCGCGAAGAGTTCGGAAAGGTTCTTCTCGGTCTCGCCGATGTACTTGCTCGTCACCGAGGCGAGATCGACCCGGTAGAGCGGCAGGCCAAGGCGCGTGGCAAGCCAGCTCGCCGCGAGCGTCTTGCCTGTACCGGAGGGGCCGACCATGAGGGCGCGCACGCCTGGCCGGTAACGCGTGCGCGCGGCCGAGCCAAGCCCGTCGGCGAGCGTGTCGCGCAGGCGACATCTTGCAATCAGGGTGTCGAGCGCGTTGCGCAGCCCCGCGGTGAGGACCAAGGCGTCGTCGGGGATGTCGTCGGCGAGCAGCTCCGCCAGTGCACCGAGGTCCGCCCCGACGCCGTTTCGCGCCACCTGGGTCACATGCTCGATGTCGAGGCGTTCGCCCCCGCGTGCCGCGGCCGAGCGCGCTGCCTGCGCGAGTTCGGCAATGCGCCCGGCGCCATGGCGATGGTGGGCCGCGAGCGCGGAAATGGTCTCTTCCGACGGCACCGCGCCAAGCGCGGCACGCCACAGCTGGCCGCGCTCGCCCGCGCCCGGCACCGGCAGTCGCCACTGCGCGACTGCCCCGCCGGCTTCGATGCTGCCGTCGAGTCCGCCAGCCACGAGCAAGGGCCCTTCATGGCCAGCGATGCGCGGCGCGTGACGCCGCTCGCCCGGTGCAAGCGACACGCACCAGACGGGCAGGCAGCCGGTGAGCCACAGCCAGGGCCCGAGTCCGGCCGGCGCCTCGCCCTCGAAGAATGCGGGGCGTGCGTCCACCGCGGCGGCGACCTGCGCGGCCGCCGCGTGCGCCTCGAGGGGCTGCCCGCTTCGAATCAGCAGCGTTCGCACGCCATCGTGGATGAGCCCCGCGCCATGACGGCGCGCCTCGGCGACGGTCGACCCCGGCAGTGGCGGAAGCCCGCCGGCGTCGCTATCCACACCGTCGAAATGCCCGCCCTGCCCGGAAAGCGCGAACAGCAGCGGCAGCGCCACGCGGACGCTGCGCTCGCACAGCGGACGGTCTTCGGGATGCAACTGGACGATGCCGTGCCGCCGTGCCGGTCCGTCGGCCAGCGAACGCAGGGCGTCGTGATCGCCCAGGCGCTGGCAAAGGCTTGCGACCAGCCCGACGGTGGGACGCGCTTCACCGACCGGATGCTGCAGCCAGATGAGCGCGCGCGCCGCCATGGGAACCAGCTCGGCAGCCTGTCCGAGCGCGAGCGCGAGCGTCTCGGCGAGGCTCAGGTGCTCGTGCGCCGCGAGCGCGTGCAGCAGGCGGTCTTCCTCGGGTGGCCGGGCCTGCCACACGGACAGGGCCGCCGCCGTCTCGATCGGGTCGCTCCCTGCGCCGGCTTGGCTGGCGTGACCCGCCAGCCACGCCGCTTCAGGGCCTGCGTCCGATTCGGTGCCGACAGCCAGCAGGCCGAAGGCGATATCGGCCAGTCTGGGGGCGATCCCGGCGTCGGCACGGGGATGCTCCGGGCGGTTCATCCGTGCTCCCGTCCGTAGAGGAAGCGCACGACACGCGCGAACCATGGCACCCAACCCGGATCCAGGTCCAGGCCTGCGCGCCGCAGGCGCAGATCCACCGCGTCGAGCGCGAAGAAGAGTTCGGCGTGAGTGTCGGTGAGTCGCAGTCGGGCGGGCCGGCATACGAGCGCATGGACGCCGACACCGACCTGCAGCCGCAGCGCGCGACGGCATTCGCCCAGCCACGCACGTGCATGAGCACGTGTCGGCGCGTTCGCCGTGTCAGCTTCTTCGCCACAGAGGCGCCAGGCAGGATCGTCCGTGGCAAGGTCGAGGCGCTCGAGCGTCAACCTCAGAAGCTGGTGCGGAACCGGCGCACGCGCCTCGTCCTCGGCGAGCCAGTCGCGCAGGCCGAGGCCTTCGAGCAGGGGGAGCAGGAAGAGGATGCCGCCGGCCCGCGTCGGCGCGGCCCCGTCGAGGCCGATTGCAGACTCCGCGGGCGCCGCAACGTCCGTGCCGGGTGAAGGCGAGATCGCGTCGCCGGTGGCGCCGGCATAGGCGGACGGTATCGCGGGCGGGTGCCGGGCGTCCCGCGAACTCGCTGGCCGGTCGCCCGGCGCGCGCGGCGGCTCGGTGGGCGTCGTCTGTTGCCCGGCAAGTCGTCGCTGCTGCGCCTGCGTTTTCGGCAGACCTGGCGCATCGCCCAGCGGTGCGTTGTGCGTGCGGTGCGCCAGCGGACGGTGACGGTCGTGCCCGCCCGCCTGCGTTGGCGGTGCCTCCCGGAACTGCCGGTCCGAGGCCACCGCCGCCATCCGGGCGGACTCCAGGGTGGCCCCGCACAAGGCGCCGACCTCGATCAGCCACCGATGCCGTGGCGAGGCCTCGCCGAACATGTTGGAGGTCCATGCGAATACCCGTGTCCACGCATCGACCTTGCGTGCAAGGCGCCGCCTCGGGGCGACTCGGGTCGCCCGCGCAAGCAGTTCCACATCCTGATCTGCGAGGGCGGTGAGAAACGCCCTCGTCGCGGCTTCCGCTACGTCGGCCGTATCGAGCACACCGGCCAGCCAGCGCGGCAACGCCGCCGCTGCTTCGGGCAGGCGGGCAAGCGACAGCGCCACCGCGCGCAGCGCGGGGCCGGCCGACAGCGCCGGGCGGTAGCCCGAAACCGCCAGCGGCCAGCACCAGGCCTGCCTTGGCGCGCCGAGCAGGATCAGGCGGGTGAGCGCCTGATGAGCCCCGAGCACGTCGCCAAAACGAACCGCCTCCGCGGCCGCGAGGACGGCGTCGTCGGTCGCCCCTGCCGTCGTCACTGCAAGCGGAGAGCAACTCGCCTCGAGCGCGCGCGCCACCTGCTGCGGCGATGCCGCGGCGGAAAAGGCCGGCAGGCGCAGGCGGCGTATCAGCAGCAGTCCGGCGCCATCGCCCGGCAGGCTGGCGGTGCGCAGCGCATCTTCGATCAGAAAGCTGCCGCGGCGCGCGAGGGCATCGTCGGGCGCGCGGATCGACAGGCGGCGGACGCTGCGCTCGGCCGGCATCGACCTATCTTATCTTCACGCTGGCGAGGCGCGCGCTGCTCATCGCCACTGGACTGTCGGCGGCGACGAATTGCACCCGCGACTCGGCAGCCAGCTCGAGCCGGCTGCCTTCGACCTGCAGCACGGTGGTGGACACCTCGGTGCTGGCGAGGTCGTCGACCCGCGCCCGCGCCACCACCCGGTCGGCCTGGTACACCAGCGCCTGCATCCCGACCCGCAGCTTGAGCCCGTCGGCAACGCGAATCGGCAGGCGGATTCCGGGCACTGCGGTGACCGGCGCCGGCAGGCGCCCGGCGATGATGCGGTTGACCGGCGCGTGGCTGGCGAGCAGCAGGCACATGTGAACGAGGTCGTTGATCAGCCCCTCGGCGCCGCTGTCGCCCGCCTTCATCTGCCCGAACAGCCAGTCGGCATAGGCCTGCAATTGGCGCCGTGTCTCGTAGTCCAGCTCGCCCCAGCGCGGCAGCCCGGCAAGGTTGCGGAGCCTCGGCGTGGCGTCGAACTGGGACAGCCGTTCGGCCCAGTCGAGGCGGATCGCCGGCAGCACTTCCGAAAAGGCCTCGTGCAGGCAGCCGGCAATGCGCGAGATGTTCTCGAAAACCGTGGCGGCCTGGCTCGCCACTGCGCCGCTGCCGTGTTCGCCGTCGATCAGGTCACCCAGCGACACCACCTTCTCGGCCTCGGCCCGCGCCCCCTGCCAGCCCAGCCTGCCGATCACCAGCGGATCGATGCGGGTCGCCGCCACGCGCAGCTGCTGGACCGCGGTCAGGCGCCGTGTCTGCAGCGCGGCGACGGCGACGGCCACCCCCCTGCCTGCGCTGGCGGCCGGCTGTGCGGCCACCCTGAGGTTCATGATCTGGCTGCGCAGCTGGGCGGACTGCATGGTCTTCACCAACAGGTCCACCCGGTCGAGCTTGTCGAGCAGGGCCGGCACGGCTGTAAACCAGCGCGACGGCGCCTCGCGCACCACGGCCAGCAGGTCCGCGAGCTCGTCCGGCACATCCTGGTGCGCCTTGAGGCAGGCCGGCACCGGCGCTTCGAGCAGGCCCGGATCGAGCTGGCGCATCGGTGCAGGGACGATCAGCTCGGCCTCGCGCGGACGCTGGTAGGCGATGTACTTCACGTGATCGCGCAGGACTTGCGCGCGGCGATCGTTGATGGCCGCCAGCCGCGCCTCTTCCTCCGCGATCAGCGCCCGGGTGACCGCTACGTCGTGGCGCGCCTCGGCGAGATCCTCGCCCACCGCCTGCAGGCGCTGCTCCAGCGCGGTCGCCTGCTTTCTGAGGCTGTCGAGCAGCGACTGGCTCAGGGCGATGGCGTTGCGGTACAGCTTGATGCGGCCCTCGAGCTGGCGCATCAGGGCCACCGTGTTGTCGGACAGGTCGGCGCCGTCCGAGAAGTAGGCCGATTCGTCGACCTTGCTGCGCCGTGGCGCCTGCAGCATCAGCGGCAGGCGCCAGCGCTGCGACAGCACGGTGGAGAGCGGCAGGCTGCGGCGCAGGTTGTTGAGCGCGGTCTGCTGCGCGGGGTCGGTGCTGTCGACGATCGGTAGCGGGCGGTCGGAACTCCCGACCTCGTTCTCGCTGTCGTAGAACAGCGCCGGATCACCGCGAACCCCGTGAAACTGGACACCGTCGAACAGGCCCGCTGCATCGCCGCCGTCCTCGGTCTCGAGCGCATCCGCAAGCGCAATCAGGCCGCGAACCGCCTCGTAGCGGGTGGAGGTGGTGTAGTCCTTGGCCTCGTTCGCCTTGGGCGCTTCCAGGCGCTCGGCGATGCTGACCGTGCGCACCTCGGCCTTGCCGATCAGCGGCGCGGCGTTGGTGATGTCGAAAGGCACGAAGGTCGTGCTGCCGGCAAGCAGGCTGGCGCTCGTCGATTCGCGCACCAGGGCGTTCCTGTCCGACACCGAGCTGTCCGCAATGCCGATCCTGCTCGTGCCGCTTTGCAGCAGCACCTGGTTGCCGGCCGCGCCCAGGTTCAGGGTCGAGCTCCCGGCCGGCGCGCCCGCCGCCGTCCCCGAAACGCTGAAGGTCTGCCCACCGGCCAGCAGGGCGCTGGTGCCGGCGCGGGGCGCAGCCGTCGAAATGCTGCCCGTCGAGCCGAACCCGCCACCGGAGCCGGATCCCGTGGGTGACGGCGCCGCCGGCCCGCCACGCGGTGCAGCCGGGGCGGATCCGCCCGCCTCGGATGCGCTCTTCAGTTCGTCGAAGAAGCCCGAGATTCGTTCGGTCGAGGCCACGGCCGTCTCGGCCTGCGCGATGCTGGCGAGCGCGGGCGAAACCGCCAGCCGGGTCGCCGCGGTGGTGCCGAGCACCAGCTGGCGTACGCGGTAGATGTCGGTCTGCACCTTGACGAAGTTGTAGTCCACCAGATCGTCGGCGCGGTCGGCGCGGCTCTTGAGGTAGGCGATGAAACCCTCCAGCCCGCGCTGGAAGATCTGGTAGCGCTCCTGCGTCGACAGGTGGCCGAGCGCCGGGTTGTCGTAGAGGCGCAATGCGGCCTCGACCTGCCCGTTGACTGCCGCCGTGGTCGGTGCGCGCAGGTCGCGCGGCTCGAGGAACTGCCAGATGCCGCGCTGCTGGCCACCGGCAGGCAGGCTGCCTGAGAACCAGGGGCGCTCGGCATTGGTAGCGGTGAGCGCCCCCGCAGCGCCAAAGGCGGCGCTCCCGTCGAAGAAGGTGAAGGCCATGCCGTTCAGCGCAGAGCCGGCGACGTCGACGCCGCTGGCCGCATCGACCGGCACCTCCAGCCGTACCCAGCGTCCGGGCCGCGGAATGGCGCCGATCCGGCGGCGCGAAGCCGTGCCCTCGGTGCCCCAGCCGATGCGGTTCAGGCCCCAGTAGGCGCGATGATCCCAGCTCCCCCCGCTACGCCATTGCAGCATCAACTGGGCCGGCGGATTGTCCGGGTCGACATAGACCCACACGTACAGTCGCTCGCCTGCCGCCGCGGTGAAGGTGGCGCTGGCATTGTCGAAGAAATGCTGATGCAGGCCGGCGGCCGGCGGCTCGGTGTGCCCACCGCCGGCCGGCGCGCCGCTGCCGTCCACCGGCAACACCGCGGCGGACACTTCGAACGGGGCCCACAGGTCGTTGTGGGTCATGAAGTCCCAGCGCTCGTCTCCGTTCTGGATCGCCCCGTTCGGCAGCACGCTGCAAAACCACTTGCGCGGCGCGCCGCTGGCCGTGATCGAGCCCGTCATCGCGAATGCAGCCTGGCCGTCATGGAGCGTGAAGGCCATGCCGTCGGCGGCAAGGCCCTCGAGCCCGACCAGCGCGGCGGGCAGCCGGAGCTGCACCCACTCGCCAGCGGTCGGCAGCTCGCCCGCGCGGGTCCGCGCAACGGTGCCGTCTGCGCCCCAGTCGATCAGGTTCTCACCCCAGTAGGCGCGGTGGTCCCAGTTGCCCGCATGCCATTGCAGCATCAGCGTGCGCGGCGGATTGTCGGGGTCGAGATAGACCCAGGCGAAAAGCTGGTCGCCGCTCGCCACTGCGAGTGTCTCGGTCGCTGCCTCGAAAAAATGCTGGTGCAGGCCGGCACGCAAGGACGAGCGATGACCGCCGCCGGCCGGAGGGGGGCCCCACGGCGCAAGGGCTTCGGTCTCGAGTGCTTCCGGATCGTCGTTGATGGCCGGCACGGCCAGCGCCCTGCCGCTGATCGCGCGGGCCAGCACCGAGGCACGGGTACGCAGCCCCTGCCGCGCGCCCAGCGCGCGCGCGCGCTGCAACTGGAACGCGGCCAGCGTCGTGGCGAATTCGGGATCGATCACTTCACGGATCAGCAGCCGTGGCTCGAACACCGACTGCGGCACGGGCACCAGCAGGCGCACGCGCTCGCCCAGAGCGAGGTCGAGAGGCGCCAGCGCGGCGGCCTCGGCCAGCGCGGCATCGAGTTGTTCGGTCGGGAGCGGCGCCGCATCGAGGGTGAAGCTGGCAGGGAAGAAGTCGCTCGACAAGGCCTCGAGATCGACCACGTGCGCCGGCAGCAGACCGAAGGGCGGCAGGCGCGCATAGTCGGCTGCCAGGGTGGCGGCGTCGGGCGAAGGATCGCCGGCCGCCGCGATCTGTTCGGCGAGCTGCTCGAAGCGCGCCTGCCACAGTGCCGGCAACCGCCAGTGGATGCCGAGGCTGTCGGCGGCGCCCCCCATGCGCCCATAGCGGGCGCGACCGCCGCTGCGCACCACGCTGGCGCGGTCGAGAAACAGCGGTGTCCAGTCGGTATCGCAGGCCACCAGCGCGATCGGCACGCCGAAGGCCTCCCACGGCAGGATGTCGTCGGCGCCGAGCATGCGTTCGGCATCGAACACGCGCCAGGCCAGATCGTTGCGCCAGCGCCCGGGCGCACCCGGCGGCATCGCCGGCAGGCTGAGGAACTCCTCGGGCCAGGCGTACCACAGCAGCCTTGCCGCATCGCCGATGCGCCAGTCCTCGAAGGCGACCGTGTTGCCCTTGCCGCAGCCGTCGAGCGAACACGGGTCGGTCGGATCGAACTGGCCGATTCGGTCGGCCG
>JBFGZP010000035.1:0-17333 GCA_041586695.1 Thauera sp. | reverse complement strand
GAGCGCATCGCCTGCGTCGAGAACTTCACCAACCAGCTCGTCGCCCGCCGGCGCGAGATCGTGAACCTGATCATGTGGGAGATCGGCAAGAGCCTGGCCGACTCGGAGAAGGAGTTCGACCGCACGATCGACTACATCAAGGCCACGATCATCGAGCTCAAGGCCCTGGACAACGCCAACTCGCGCTTCCAGATCGTCGACGGCACCATCGCCCAGATCCGCCGCTCGCCGCTGGGGATCGTGCTGTGCATGGGCCCGTACAACTACCCGATGAACGAGACCTTCTGCACCCTGATTCCGGCGCTGATCATGGGCAACGTGGTGCTGTTCAAGCCGCCGCGCTTCGGCGTGCTGCTCTACTACCCGATGCTCGAGGCCTTCCGCAGCGCCTTCCCCGCCGGGGCGATCAACATCGTCTATGGCCAGGGCAGCATCGTCGTGCCGCACATCATGGCCTCGGGCAAGGTCAATGTGCTCGCGCTCATCGGCACCAGCAAGGTCGCCGACCAGTTGAAGAAGGCCCACCCCAAGACCAACCGCCTGCGTGCCATCCTCGGGCTGGAGGCGAAGAACGCGGCGATCGTGCTGCCCGACGCCGACATCGAGCTCGCGGTCAAGGAGTGCATCGCCGGCACCCTGTCGTTCAACGGCCAGCGCTGCACCGCGCTCAAGATGGTGCTGGTGCACCAGGCCATCGCCGACCAGTTCCTGCGCCGCTTCAGCGAGGAGATCGCCAAGCTCAAGATCGGCATGCCGTGGGAGAAGGGCGTGACCCTGACGCCGCTGCCCGAGATGCATAAGGTCGACTACATGAACGAGTGCATCGCCGACGCCCAGGCCCAGGGCGCCAAGGTGCTCAACGCCGACGGCGGCAGCTCGGTCGAGACCCTGTTCTACCCCGCCGTGGTGTTCCCGGTGAAGGAAGGCATGAAGCTCTACCGCGAGGAGCAGTTCGGCCCGGTGATCCCGGTCGCGCCCTTCGAGGACATCGAGACCGCGCTCGACTACGTCATCAGCTCGGATCACGGCCAGCAGGTCAGCGTGTTCGGCAACGACCCCGACCAGATCGCCCAGCTCGTCGATCCGCTGGTCAATCAGGTCTGCCGGGTGAATGTGAACTGCCAGTGCCAGAGAAGCCCGGACGTGTTCCCCTTCACCGGGCGCAAGGACTCGGCCGAGGGCACGCTGTCGGTGCATGACGCACTGCGCTCGTTCTCGATCCGTACCATGGTCGCGGCCAAGCAGACCGATGCGAGCCGACAGCTGCTCGACAGCATCGTGCTGGGCAACAAGTCGAACTTCGTGAACACGCGTTTCATCCTCTGAGCGCGCTCCACCCTCCGATCTCCCTTGGGCCGGCGGTCTCCTCCCCTCGCCGCCGGCTCCTTTTTTTTCCTGGATGAACAACATGGACAAGATCAAGAGCCTCTCCGGCCTGGAAATTCTCGACTCGCGCGGCAACCCCACGCTGCAGGCCACCGTGCGCCTCGAATCCGGCGCGGTCGGCGCGGCCTGCGTGCCCTCGGGCGCCTCCACCGGCAAGCGCGAGGCGCTCGAGCTGCGTGACGGCGACGCCGCGCGCTTCGGCGGCAAGGGCGTATTGAAGGCGCTGGCCAACATCGACGGTCCGATCGCCGCGGCGCTCGCCGGCGCCGACGCCGCCGACCAGGCCGGGATCGACCGCGTGCTGTGCGAACTCGACGGCACCGCCGAGAAATCCAAGCTCGGCGCCAACGCCATCCTCGCGGTGTCGATGGCCACCGCCCACGCCGCGGCCAACGCCGCCGGCGTGCCCCTGTACCGCCATCTCGGCGAAGCCTCGCGCGGCTTCGTGCTGCCGGTGCCGCTGATGAACGTGATGAACGGCGGCGCTCACGCCAACAACAGCCTGGACATCCAGGAATGCATGATCGTGCCGCACGGCTTCGAGCGCTTCGGCGATGCGCTGCGCGCCGGCGTCGGCGTGTTCCATGCGCTGCGCGCGTTGCTCGACAAGGCCGGCTACCCGACCTCGGTCGGCGACGAAGGCGGCTTCGCCCCCAATGTCCCCGGCACCCGCCAGGCGCTCGACCTCATCCTCGAAGCGATCGAGCGCGCCGGCTACCAGGTCGGCAAGGAAATCTCGCTCGCGCTCGACTGCGCCTCGTCCGAGTTCTACCACGACGACACCTACCGCCTCGACGGCGAAGCGGCCGAGTTCAACCGCGCCGAGTTCGTCGGCTACCTCGCCGGGCTGGTCAACGACTACCCGATCATCAGCATCGAGGACGGCATGGCCGAGGACGACTGGACCGGCTGGGGCCTGCTCACCGACCGCCTCGGCCGTCGCACCCAGCTCGTCGGCGACGACCTCTTCGTCACCAACACCGAAGTGCTCGCCCAGGGCATCGAAAAGGGCATCGCCAACGCGATCCTGATCAAGCCCAACCAGATCGGCACCCTGACCGAGACGCTCGCGGCCATGGAGATGGCGAGGAAGGCGGGCTACGCCTCGATCGTGTCGCACCGCTCGGGCGAGACCGGCGACACCACCATCGCCGACCTGGCGGTGGCGACCTCCTGCGGCCAGATCAAGACCGGCTCGGCGAGCCGCTCGGACCGCGTCGAGAAGTACAACCGCCTGCTCGCGATCGAGCGCGAGCTCGGTGCCGCGGCCCGCTTCGCCGCCACCGCCGCGTTCGCCTCGCGCTAGAAGGGCACACCGTTCTCCTCTTGGTCCGGCACCCCGTTTGCAGCCCCTCTCCCTGGTTGGGGTGCCGGATCCTTTTTCAAGCGACGTCGCGGCGCCACCCGGCGCTGCCGCCGTGATGCAGCGCGAAGGGCGGTGTTCGCAAAGCGCTTCATTCCCTGTCGATCGAGGGCGTCGCAGCCCCTCCGCGCTACCGTAGCCGGGGGCCTGGCTTCCCGTCGCCCGGACGGCAGCACACAAGACTACAAGCACGTCGAAATCAAGGAGTCCGTACATGACAAACCCACGAAGCGGTGACACCCACCGCATCGTCATCGTCGGCGGCGGCGCGGGCGGGCTCGAGCTGGCGACCCGGCTGGGCAGAAAGCACGGCCGCCGCGGCAGGATCGAGGTCGTGCTGGTCGACCGCACCCGCACCCACATGTGGAAGCCACTGCTGCACGCCGTTGCCGCCGGCAGCCTGAACATTCACGAAGAGCAGCTCGACTACCTCTATCAGGCGCGCTGGAATGACTTCGAGTTCTGCCGCGGGCCGATGACCGGGCTCGACCGGATCACGCGCGAGATCGTCGTCGGCGAAGTGCGCGGCGACGATGGCGAACTCGTGCTGCCCGAGCGCCGAATCGCCTACGACACCCTGGTCATCGCGGTCGGCTCGCTGAGCAACGACTTCGGCACCCCGGGCGTCGCCGAGAATGCCTACAAGCTCGACGCCGCCTGGGAAGCGCACCTGTTCCACCGCAAGCTGGTCAACTCCTGCTTCAGTACCAATTACCATCTGCCCGGCGCGGGAAAGGCACTGAACATCGCCATCGTCGGGGCGGGCGCCACCGGCGTCGAACTGGCGGCGGAACTGCACAACACCACCCGCGTGCTGGCCGCCTACGGCCTGCGCAACCTCGACCCCGACCAGCATATCCGCATCACCCTGATCGAAGCCGGCCCGCGCATCCTGCCGGGGCTGTCGGAGGGGCTGTCGGCCTCGGTCACGAAAGTGCTAGAGGGCCTCGGCGTGGTCGTGAGGCAGATGGTGCGGGTGACCGAGGTGACCCCGAACACCATCCAGACTGCCGCGGGCGAGATCATCCCGGCCGACCTGACCGTGTGGGCGGCCGGCATCCGCGCCCCTGCCTTCCTGCGCGAGATCGACGGCCTCGAGACCGACCGCATCAACCGCCTCGTCACCAACGCCTGCCTGCAGACGACGCGCGACGAGAACATCTTCGCGCTCGGCGACTGCGCCGCCGTGCCCGCGGAGGACGGCAAGGGCACGCTCGCGCCACGGGCCCAGGTCGCGCACCAGCAGGCCAGCCACCTCTTCCGCAGCCTGGCCGCCCGCGCCCGCGGTGAGGCACCGACCCCGTTCCGCTACAAGGATTTCGGCTCCCTGGTGTCGCTCGGCCACAGTTCAACCCTGGGCAACCTGATGGGTTTCATTCGCGGCAAGGGCATCCGCATCGAGGGCATGGTGGCGAGCTTCATGTACTGGTCGCTGTACCGCAGCCACCTCATGGCCCTGCATGGTTTCTGGAAGACCGCGCTCGACACCGTCACCGGCTGGCTTCGCCGCCAGACCGACCCCCACGTCAAACTTCACTGAAAAAGGAACTGACCACCATGAAACAGCTTGTCATGCTGCGCCACGGCGAAAGCGTGTGGAACAAGGAAAACCGCTTCACCGGCTGGACCGACGTCCCGCTGTCCGACCAGGGTCGCGCCGAGGCTGCCGACGCCGGCCGCCGCCTGAAGGAAGCCGGCTTCGCCTTCGATGTCGCCTACACTTCGGTGCTCAGGCGTGCGATCCACACCTTGTGGCTGGTGCTCGACCAGATGGAGCAGCCGTGGATCCCGGTGCATCCGAACTGGCGCCTGAACGAGCGCCATTACGGCGCGCTGCAGGGCCTGAACAAGGCGGAGACCGCGCAGGAGTTCGGCGACGATCAGGTGCACCTGTGGCGCCGCAGCTACGACGTGCCGCCGCCCGCGCTCGACGCCGGCGACGAGCGCCACCCCTCGCGCGACCGCCGCTATGCCGACCTGTCGCCGGCCGAGCTGCCGCTGACCGAATGCCTCAAGGACACGGTCGATCGCATGCTGCCGCACTGGAACGAGGTCATCGCGCCGACGGTCGCCAGCGGCCAGCGCGTCGTCATCGCCGCGCACGGCAACTCGCTGCGGGCGCTGATCAAGCATCTGGACCAGGTCAGCGACAAGGACATCATCGAGCTCAACATCCCGACCGGCACCCCGCTCGTGTATGAACTGACCGACGATCTGAAGCCGATCCGCAGCTACTACCTGTAAATTGCCTTCCGGGCGATCGACAAGGCACCGGCCGCCATGGCGCGAAAGGGGGCAACGGCGCCCCTCGCCGGCCTGCCGGCTGTGCGAAGCGCCGGCCTGTCGCCGCAATCGATCCGCAGCACGGCGCAACCAGGATGGACGAGGACATGACGAGCAAGCAAAGCCACAGCACCCGCAGCGCGGCGCGCGATTCCGCAGTCGAAGCAGGCCCGGTCGACGCCACCAGCCTCGCATCGCTGATGCGCGCCGACCACGGCGACCCCTTCTCCGTGCTGGGGATGCACCTTGTCAGGGAAGCCGTCGTGGTGCGCGCCCTGCTTCCCGGCGCCCTCGAGGTGGACGTCGTCGATGCCCGCGGGCGTCGCGTCGCCTCTCTCGGACGCCAGGGCGACAGCGCCCTGTTCTGGGCGGCGGTGCCGCGCCGGCGCAAGCCTTTTCCCTATCGCCTGCGGGTGCAATGGGCGGGCGCAGACGGCGAACCCGCCCACACGCTCGAGATCGACGACCCCTACCGTTTCCCGCCCCTGATCAACGACATGGACGTGTGGCTGCTGGCCGAGGGAACCCACCGGCGGCCCTACGAGTGGCTGGGCGCGCATCCGAACACCGTCGACGGCGTGGCGGGCACTCGCTTTGCGGTGTGGGCGCCCGCGGCGCGCCGGGTGTCGGTCGTGGGCAGCTTCAACAACTGGGATGGACGCCGCCATACGATGCGCCTGCGCCGCGAGTGCGGCGTGTGGGAGATCTTCCTGCCCGGCGTGGGCGAAGGCGACCTGTACAAGTACGAGATTTTGGGCAGCGACGGCCAGGTCCGCATGAAGGCCGACCCCTTCGCCTTCCGCGCCGAGATGCGCCCGCAGACCGCCTCGGTCGTGCAGCGCATGTTGCCCGGACTGCCCAGCAGCGAAGAGCGCCGGCGGGCCAATGCGCTCGATGCACCGATCAGCATCTACGAGGTCCACCTCGGCTCCTGGCGGCGCAACGATCGCAACGAGTGGCTCAGCTATCGCGAACTCGCCGAGCAGTTGGTCCCCTATGCGTGCGAGCAGGGCTTCACCCATATCGAGCTGATGCCGGTGCACGAGCATCCCTTCGACGGCTCCTGGGGCTATCAGCCAACCGGCCTCTACGCCCCGACCTCGCGCTTCGGCACCCCGGCCGACTTGCGCGCCTTCGTGCAGGCCGCGCACGACGCCGGCCTCGGCGTGATCCTCGATTGGGTGCCGGCGCACTTCCCCACCGACAGCCACGGTCTGGCGGAGTTCGACGGCACCCATCTTTACGAGCACGGCGATCCTCGCGAGGGTTTCCATCAGGACTGGAACACCCTGATCTACAACTACGGCCGCACCGAGGTGCGCAACTACCTGGTCGGCAACGCCTTGTACTGGATCGAGCGCTACGGCATCGACGGCCTGCGTGTGGATGCGGTAGCGTCGATGCTCTACCGCGACTACAGTCGCAAGGAAGGCGAGTGGGTGCCGAACCGTTTCGGCGGACGCGAGAACCTCGAAGCGATCGAGTTCCTGCGTCGCATGAACCATATCGTCGGCAGTGAACGCCCCGAGGCGGTCACGCTGGCCGAGGAGTCCACCGCCTTCCCGCAGGTGACCCGCCCGCCTGCCGACGATCTGCAGAGTGGCGGCCTCGGCTTTCACTACAAGTGGAACATGGGATGGATGAACGACAGCCTGTCCTACATGGCGAAGGACCCCGTCCATCGCCGCCACCATCACGACCAGATTCGTTTCTCGCTGGTGTACTCCTTCACCGAGAATTTCGTCCTGCCGCTTTCGCATGACGAGGTGGTGCACGGCAAGGGCTCGCTGCTGGCCAAGATGCCGGGCGACGATTGGCAGAAATTCGCCAACCTGCGCGCGTATTACGGCTTCATGTGGGGCCATCCAGGCAAGAAGCTGCTGTTCATGGGCTGCGAGTTCGGCCAGCGCGAGGAATGGAATGCGAATGAGTCCCTGCCCTGGCACGTGCTCGAGCACGCCCCGCACGCGGGCGTCCAGCGTCTGGTGCGCGATCTCAACCGGGTGCTGCGCGCTTTCCCCGCCTTGTACGAACAGGACGTCAGCCCGGACGGTTTCGGCTGGATCAGCCACGATGACGCCGAGCATTCGGTGCTCGCCTTCGAACGACGCGCCCGCGACGGCGGCCGCGTGGTCGTCGTCTGCAACCTGACGCCGGTGGTGCGCCACGGCTGGCGCACGGGCGTACCGCATGGCGGCAGCTGGCGCGAGCTGATCAACACCGACGCCGCCGCCTACGGCGGTTCGGGTGTGGGCAACGGCGTGCTACAGAGCGAAGCGGTGCCGTGGCAGGGCCAGCCCGAGTCGGTGGTCATGACCTTGCCGCCCCTGGCCACCGTGATGCTGGTCTGCAGTGACTGACATGACCGCGCCCCTCGTCGCGGCACGCACCATGGCGCCGGGTCAGCCGCGGCCGCTCGGTGCGCACTGCTGCACGGGCGGCACGACGGATGCGCCTGCCAAGCCCGAGGCGGGCGTGAACTTCGCGGTTTGGGCGCCGGAGGCGACACGCGTCGAACTGTGCCTGTTCGACGACGCCGGCGACGCCGAATTGCAGCGCTTCGATCTTCCCGCCTTCAGCGACGGCGTCTGGCACGGCTTTCTGCCCGGCGCCGCGCCCGGCCTGGTCTATGGCCTGCGCGCGCACGGCCCGTGGGCGCCCCACCAGGGCCATCGCTTCAATCCGGCAAAGGTCTTGCTCGACCCCTGGGCGCGCGAGGTGGTCGGCCGTTACGACGCCGAGGCGGCGCCCGATCTTCACCTCGGTCACCGTGTCGACGATCCCATGCGCCTCGACCGCCGCGACAACGCGGCGCACGCGCTCAAGGCGCGGGTGGCCGCGCCGCTCCCCGCCAAGCCGCGCCTGCAGGCGCCGCGAATCGCGCGCGAGCGCAGCGTGCTCTACGAGGTCCACGTCAAGGGCCTGACCCGGCAGCATCCGGAGATCCCGCCGGCGCTGCGCGGAAGCTATGCCGCACTCGCGCATCCGGTCATGCTCGAACATTACCGCAGGCTCGGCGTCACCACGCTGAACCTGCTGCCGGTGCAGTTCCGTGCGGACGAGGCTGCGCTGCAGCAGCGCGGCCTCGTCAACTACTGGGGCTATTCGACCATCGCCTATCTCGCACCCGAAACCCGCTACTGGAGCGGGCGCGAGGGCACGACGCCGGCGGGCGAATTCCGCGACATGGTCGATGCCCTGCATGGCGCCGGCCTCGAGCTCGTACTCGACGTCGTGTACAACCACACGGCGGAAGGCGACGAACACGGCCCGACGCTGTCGATGCGCGGCCTTGCGAACAGCCACTACTACCATCTCGCCGGCAAGCGGGAGCACTACCTGAACTGGACAGGCTGCGGCAACAGCCTGAACCTGACCGAAGCGCGCGTGGTGGAACTGGTCATCGGCTCCCTGCGTCACTGGGTCGAGGCCTTCGGCGTCGACGGCTTCCGCTTCGACCTCGCCACCACGCTTGCACGCGACCGCCATGGCCATTTCAGCCACGCTGCCGGCTTCTTCGCCGCGCTCCAGGCCGATCCGGTCCTCGCCGACGTGAAGTGGATCGCCGAGCCCTGGGATGTCGGCGCCGGCGGCTATCAGCTCGGCGCCTTCCCCGCCGGCTGGGCGGAATGGAACGACAAGTACCGCGACACGATGCGGGACTGGTGGCTGCGCGGCAGCGGCGACCGCGGGGTGTTCGCGCACTGCTTCGCCGCGTCGAGCGCGCAGTTCCACCATGGCGGGCGTGCGCCGACGGCGAGCGTGAACTTCATCACCGCCCACGACGGCTTCACGCTGCGCGATCTCGTCAGCTACGACCACAAGCACAACCTCGACAACGGCGAGTTCAACCACGACGGGCACCAGCACAACAATTCGTGGAACTGCGGCGTCGAGGGGCCGACCGACGACGCAGGCGTGCTCGCCCTGCGCGCGCGCCTGCAGCGCGCCCTGCTGGCAAGCCTGCTCACCTCGCAGGGCACGCCGATGCTGCTCGCAGGCGACGAGATCGGACACAGCCAGCGCGGCAACAACAACGCCTACTGCCAGGACAACCCCCTCACCTGGCTGGACTGGGCCGGACGCGACGCCGGACTGCTTGACTGCGTGCGGGCACTGCTGGCACTGCGCCACGAACATCGCGCACTGCGCCAAGGCACCTGGCTCTCCAGCCACCCGGACCCGAACGCCCGGCAGCCGGTCATGTGGTGGCACCCCGACGGGCGCATGCTCGAAGGCGCCGACTGGAGCGAGCACCACGACCGCGCGCTTGCCATCCGGCTGCAGGCCGTGGCCGGGAAGCCAGGCAGCGATACCCGGGCCGAATCGCGCGCGGTGCTGCTGCTGATCAACCCGAACCGGGCCGCGCGCCGCTTCCGCCTCCCCCCCGGGCGCTGGCAACCGGTCTTCGACAGCCATGCCGAAGACGGCGTGCCCCCCGCGCCGCTTGCAGAATTGCCCGACGGCATCCAGCTCGCACACCCGGCCATGCTATCCATACCCGCGCGTTGCCTGATGATCATGCTCGGCGGCGACGACGCGGTCGTCACCGCGGCAACGCCCGATTCATCCGCCACTCGACCGGAGACAAGTCCAAGATGAAGTCACTGCGCATCGACACCAAACCCTTCAGCGGACAGCGCCCGGGCACATCGGGCCTGCGCAAGAAGGTCACCGTCTTCCAGCAGACGCATTACCTGGAGAACTTCGTCCAGTCGTTGTTCGACATCCTGCCCGACCTCGCCGGCCAGACCCTGGTCGTGGGTGGCGACGGACGCTACCACAATCGCGCGGCGGTGCAGACCATCCTGCGCATGGCCGCTGCCAACGGCGTCGCCCGCGTCCTCGTGGGTCGCGGCGGCCTGCTATCGACACCGGCGGCGAGCGCGGTGATCCGCAAGCACCGCGCCTATGGCGGCATCATCCTGTCGGCCAGCCACAATCCAGGCGGGCCAGACGGCGATTTCGGCATCAAGTACAACACCGGCAACGGCGGCCCCGCCCCTGAAAGAATCACCGAGGCGATCTTCGCGCGCAGCGAGGTGATCGATGCCTACCACATCGTCGCCGACACGCCCGATGTCGACCTCGACACCGTCGGCCGGCAGGCGCTGGGAGATATGGCGGTGGCGGTCATCGACCCGGTGGCGGACTACGCCGAGCTGATGCAGTCGCTGTTCGACTTCGGCGCCATGCGGAAATGGTTCGCCAGCGGCCACCGCATGTGCTTCGACGCGATGTGCGCCGTCGGTGGCCCCTATGCCAGCGCCCTGATCGAGGGCCTGCTGGGCGCGCCGGCCGGCACCGTGGTCAACGGCGAACCGCTCGAGGACTTCGGCGGCCATCACCCCGACCCCAACCCGGCCCACGCCACCGAGCTCATCGCCACCATGTGCGGCGCCAGCGCGCCCGACTTCGGCGCAGCCTCCGATGGCGACGCCGACCGCAACATGATTCTCGGCCGCGACTTCGTCGTGACGCCCTCGGACAGCCTTGCGGTGCTCGCTGCCAACGCCGCCCTCGTGCCCGGCTACAAGACGGGGCTGGCCGGCATCGCGCGCTCGATGCCGACCTCCTGCGCTGCGGACGCCGTCGCCGCCGCGCTGGGCATCCCCTGCTTCGAGACGCCCACCGGGTGGAAATTCTTCGGCAACCTGCTCGACGCCGGCCGCGCCACGCTGTGCGGCGAGGAGAGCTATGGCACCGGATCGGACCATGTGCGCGAGAAGGACGGCCTTTGGGCGGTGCTGTTCTGGCTCAACCTGCTCGCCGTCACCGGCCTGTCGGTGGAAGAGCTGGTGCGCCGCCACTGGGCACGTTTCGGCCGCCATTACTACTCGCGCCACGACTGGGAGGGCATTCCCAGCGAACGCGCGGACGCGCTGATGGCCGATCTGCGCGCCGGCGTGGATGCACTGGCGGGACGCGACTTCGGCAATGGCCTCGTCGTCGCGCAGGCCGACGACTTCGCCTACACCGATCCGGTCGATGGCTCCGTCAGCACGCGCCAGGGCGTGCGACTGATCTTCGACGATGGTGCGCGCATCGTTTTCCGCCTGTCGGGCACCGGCACGGAGGGCGCGACCCTGCGCATCTATCTCGAACGTTTCGAGGCCGACCCGGCCCGCCACGACATCCCCACCCAGGACACGCTCGCACCCCTCATCGCGATCGCCGACCTGGTCGCCGGCATCCGCGCGCGGACCGGCATGCAGTCGCCGACCGTCATCACCTGACCCCGGCCAGGACCGGGCAACCCTCCACCAAGCGCAGCAGATCACAAGACAGGACGAGGAGACATCATGGACAACATCAGCCGTATCGCCGAGAGCCGTTCCCTTGCACGACGCACCCTGGCCCTGGTTCTGGCCGGGGGGCGCGGATCACGCCTGCGGGACCTCACCAATATCCGCACCAAGCCCGCAGTGCACTTCGGCGGCAAGTTCCGCATCATCGACTTCGCCCTGTCGAACTGCCTGAACTCGGGCATGCGCAAGATCGGCGTCATCACCCAGTACAAATCGCACTCGCTGCTGCGCCACCTGCAGCGCGGCTGGAGCTTCCTGCGCAACGAGATGAACGAGTTCATCGACCTGCTGCCGGCCCAGCAACGCGTCGACGAGGAGCACTGGTACCAGGGCACGGCCGACGCGGTGTACCAGAACCTCGACATCATCCGCGGCTCCACCCCGCCCGAGTACATCGTCATTCTGGCCGGCGACCACATCTACAAGATGGACTACTCGATCATGCTCGCCGACCACGTGAGCAGTGGCCGCGGCGTCACCGTCGGCTGCATCGAGGTCCCGCGCGAGGAGGCCAAGGCCTTCGGCGTGATGGCGATCGACGACCAGCGCCACATCACCGCCTTCGCCGAGAAGCCCGCCGACCCGCCGTCCATGCCCGGCAACCCGGACATGGCGCTGGCGAGCATGGGCATCTACATCTTCACCGCAGACTACCTTTTCAGGCTGCTCGACGAAGACGCAAGCAACCCCGAATCGAGCCATGACTTCGGCAAGGACCTGATCCCGCGCGCGGTCGCCGAGCAACAGGCATTCGCCCACCCGTTCTCGCTGTCGGCGGTCGCCACCCCGCCGTTCTCCGGCCCCTACTGGCGCGACGTCGGTACCGTCGACGCCTACTGGGCGGCCAACCTCGACCTCGCGTCGGCGACCCCGGCGCTGAACATGTACGACAAGGACTGGCCGATCTGGACCTACCAGGAGCAGTTGCCGCCGGCCAAGTTCGTGCACGACATGGACGGGCGCCGCGGCGAGGCGATCAATTCCCTTGTCTCCGGCGGCTGTATCGTCTCGGGCTCGGTGGTGCGCAAGTCGGTGCTGTTCTCGAACGTGCTGGTGCGCTCGTACAGCGACATCGACGAGGCGGTCGTCCTGCCCGACGTCCAGATCAACCGTCACTGCCGCCTCAAGCGGGTGGTGATCGACCGCGGCTGCACGATTCCCGAGGGTCTGGTGGTCGGCGAGGATCCGGAACTGGATGCGCACCGCTTCCATCGCACCGAGAACGGTGTCGTCCTGCTGACGCGCAACATGCTTGCGGCCCTTTGAGGAGAGCACCGATGCGCGTTCTGCAGGCCTGCGCCGAGATCTTCCCGCTGCTCAAGACCGGCGGTCTTGCCGACGTCGCCGGCGCGCTGCCGCCGGCCCTGCAGGCGCAGGGCGTCGAGGTCCGGGTGTTGCTGCCCGGCTTCGAGTCGATCCTGGACGGGCTCGAGGGAGCGACCGAAGTCGCCGCACTAGCCCCGCCCGGCCCAATGTCGGCAGCAGGTGCCCGCCTGCTGCATGGCCAGCTTCCCGCCTGCAGGGTCGAGGCCTACGTGATCGACGCGCCGGCCTATTACATGCGCGCAGGGGGGCCGTACGCGGACGGCAAGCACCATCCCTACGACGACAATCACCTGCGCTTCGCCCTGCTCGGCTGGGCCGCGGCGCAGATCGGGCTCGGCCTCGACCCGCGCTGGCAGCCGCAGGTCGTGCATGCGCACGACTGGCACGCGGCGCTGGCGCCGGCCTATCTGCGCGCGGCGGCACTTTCGCAGCGACGGCCTGTACCGGGGAGCGTGTATACGGTGCACAACCTCGCCTATCAGGGCCTGTTCGACAGCCGCCATTTCGGCGAACTCGATCTGCCGAGCCACTTCTTCGCGATGCATGGCGTCGAGTTCCACGGTCAGCTCAACTTCATGAAGGCCGGCCTTTACTATGCCGACCGCATCACCACCGTCAGTCCCAGCTATGCGCTCGAGATCCAGGGCCCGGAGCAGGGCTGCGGCCTCGACGGCCTGCTACGCGACCGCGCGGACGAGCTCTGCGGCATCCTCAACGGCGTCGACGAGGCGGTGTGGAACCCGGCGAGTGACGCCCTGCTGGCCGCGCACTACAGCGTCGACGACCTCGCCGGCAAGGCGCGCTGCAAGACTGCGCTGCAGCGCGAGCTCGGCCTCAAGCGCACGACGCGCAGTCCCCTGTTCTGCGTCGTCAGCCGCCTGACGGAGCAGAAGGGCCTGCATCTGGTGCTGCAGGCCCTGCCCGAGCTGATCGGCAGCGGCGCCCAGTTCGCTTTGCTCGGCAGCGGCGATGCAGGGATGGAGACGGCCTTTCGCCAGATGGCGGACGCCCATCCCGACGCCATCGCGGTGAAGCTCGGCTATGACGAGAGCTTCGCGCACCGGCTGATCGCGGGCAGCGACGTCATCATGGTGCCGTCGCGCTTCGAGCCCTGCGGACTGACCCAGCTCTATGGCCTCAAGTACGGCACCCTGCCGCTGGTGCGCCGGGTCGGCGGCCTTGCCGACACCGTCGCGGATACCCGGCTCGAAACCCTCGACGACAACGCCACCGGCTTCGTCTTCGACGACTTCACGGCGAGCGGCGTGATGCAGGCGGCGACGCGGGCGCTCGCCCTGTTCCGTCGGGGCACCGACTGGAAGCGGGTACAAGCCCGCGCGATGGCGCAGCCTTGCGGCTGGGATGCCGCGGCCGCGCAGTACCTCGCCCTGTACCGTCAGGTCGCGGCCTGAACCTTATTCACCCCGCCGGAGAACAGACGTGAATCCGCCCATGAACCCGAACCAGTTCGAACACGAATACGACCACCTGTCGAACGACGTCGCCGCGTTCAAGCGTGCGATCTCCAACAAGCTGATTTACCAGGTGGGCAAGAATCCGCAGGCGGCCCGCCCGGAAGACTGGCTGCACGCGGTCTCGTACGCGGTGCGCGACCACTTGGTCGAGCGCTGGATGAAGACCACCCGCGCCAGCTACGACCAGGACGTCAAGCGCGTCTACTACCTGTCGATGGAATTCCTCATCGGCCGCAGTTTCAGCAACGCGCTGCTCGCGCTCGAACTGATGCCCACGGTACGCGAGGCACTGCGCCAGCTCGAGGTCGACGCGGACATCCTGGTCGAACTCGAACCCGACGCCGCGCTCGGCAACGGCGGCCTCGGGCGGCTCGCCGCGTGTTTCCTCGACTCCATGGCAACGGTCGGCGTACCCGGCTTCGGCTACGGCATCCGTTACGACTACGGCATGTTCCGCCAGCAGATCATCGATGGCCAGCAGGTGGAGGTGCCCGACTACTGGCTCACCCACGGCAATCCGTGGGAGTTCCAGCGCCCCGAGGTGCAGTGCCGCGTTCGCTTCGGCGGCCACGTGGTTCAGGACGGCGAAGGCCTGCGCTGGGTCGGCACCGACGACGTCATCGCCATGGCCTACGACACCATCATTCCCGGCTACGGCACCGAAGCGACCAACACCCTGCGCCTGTGGTCGGCGAAGGCCACCGAGGAGATCGACCTCTCCGCCTTCAACCGCGGCAACTACTTCGGCGCGGTCGAGAGCAAGAACCACTCGGAGAACGTCTCTCGCGTGCTGTACCCGGACGACTCGACCGACTCGGGTCGCGAATTGCGCCTGCGCCAGGAGTATTTCTTCGTCTCCGCCAGCCTGCAGGACATCGTCCGCCGCTATTTGCAGAACCACGCCGATTTCGACGCCTTGCCGGACAAGGTCAGCATCCACCTCAACGATACCCACCCCGTGCTCGCGGTACCGGAGCTGATGCGCCTGCTGGTCGACGAGCACGGCCTGCCCTGGGCCCGGGCCTGGGCGCTGTGCCAACAAGTGTTTTCATACACGAACCACACGCTGATGCACGAGGCGCTCGAGACCTGGCCGGTGGACCTGATCGGTCGTGTCTTGCCGCGGCACCTGCGCATCATCTTCGACATCAACGCCGACTTTCTCGCCAGCATCACCGCGGAGCACGGCCGCGACGTCGAGCTCATGCGCCGCCTGTCGCTGGTCGACGAACACGGCGAGCGCCGCGTGCGCATGGCCTATCTCGCGGTCGTGGCCTCGCACTCGGTCAACGGCGTGTCGGCCCTGCATTCGCGACTGATGACGGAATCGATCTTCGCCGACTTCGCCCGACTGTGGCCTGAGCGCTTCAACAACAAGACCAACGGCGTCACCCCGCGGCGCTGGCTGGCGCAGGCCAACCCGGAACTTGCCGCGCTCATCGACAAGCGCCTCGGCCGCAGCTGGCGGCGCGAGCTCGGGCAGCTCGAGGGCTTGCGCCGCTATCGCGACGACAAGGCCTTCCTGCGCGCCTTCGGTGAGGTGAAACGCGACAACAAGCTGCGACTCGCCGCATACGTGCGCGAACACCTGGGCATCGAGCTGAATCCGGACGCCCTCTTCGACGTCCATGTCAAACGCATCCACGAGTACAAGCGCCAGCTGCTCAACCTGCTCCACGTCGTCACCCGTTACCAGGCGATCCTCGCCGACCCGGAAGCCGACTGGCTGCCGCGCGCGGTGGTGTTCGCGGGCAAGGCGGCTTCCGCCTACCACTTCGCCAAGCTGGTGATCCGGCTGATCAACGATGTCGCCACGACGGTCAACACGGACCGGCGCATCGGCGACCGCCTGAAGGTGGTGTTCATCCCCAACTACAGCGTAAGCCTGGCCGAACTGATCATCCCCGCGGCGGATCTGTCGGAGCAGATCTCCACCGCCGGCACCGAGGCCTCGGGTACCGGCAACATGAAGCTCGCACTCAACGGTGCCCTCACCATCGGCACACTGGACGGCGCCAACGTCGAGATCCTCGAGAACGTGGGCGAAGACAACATCTTCATTTTCGGCAACACGACTTCGCAGGTTGCCGACATCCGTGCCCGCGGTTACCAGCCGCGCACGATCTACGACGCCAATCCGACGCTCAAGGCGGCGCTCGACGCCATTCGCGACGGCGCCTTCAGTCCACTCGAGCCCGGCCGCTACCAGCAGGTATTCGAGGTCCTGGTAAACTGGGGCGACCACTACCTCCTGCTGGCCGACTACGCCAGCTATGTCGATACCCAGGGCCGGATCGATGCGCTCTACCGCGATCGCGAGGACTGGGCCCGCCGTGCCCTGCTCAACGTCGCCGCGATGGGCGTGTTTTCCTCGGACCGCACGATCGCCGAGTATGCGCAGACGATCTGGCGGACGAAACCGGTGGAGCTGGACTGACGATCGCGCGCCATCGCTGCTATCGGCCCATGTCTGCCGGTTTCCGCGCGCGGCGGGCCGGGTACCTCGTTCAATGTCATCCGCCCCGGGCGCAAGGACGATGAGCCTCCACTGAGCCGCCCTGCCCCGGCGACCCGATGCGCTCGCGCTGGCCCCGATCCAGCACGGGCAGCGGGGGCAAGCGCAGGAATGAATGGTAAATGACAGCTTCGCACCGCAAAATATGCTTGGAAAGCGCCCCGCCATGCCCCGCCCTCCGGCCAAGGCCACACCCGGCCCCGCTCGGCGGCGTTTCAGGGCCGAGCGCATCGCCCCGACAAACCAGATGGAACGCAGACAGAGAAATGGACCTACCCGCTCACCAACTTACCATGACCGTGCTGATGACCCCGGAGATGGCCAACTTCTCCGGCAAGGTGCACGGTGGCGCAATCCTCAGGCTGCTGGATCAGGTGGCCTATGCCTGTGCCAGCCGCTACGCGGCCCGCTATGTCGTGACCTTGTCGGTGGACCAGGTGATGTTCCGCCAGCCGATCATGGTCGGCGAACTGGTGACCTTCCTCGCCAGCGTCAACTACACCGGCAAGTCGTCCATGGAGGTCGGCATCAAGGTGGTGGCCGAGAACATCCGCACCCAGGACGTGCGCCACGCCAACAGCTGCTTCTTCACCATGGTGGCGATGGACGACGAGGGCAAGCCGGTTGCGGTGCCCGCACTACGGCCCTTCAGCCCGAAGGAGAAGGCGCGCTTCGAG
>JBFGZP010000034.1:0-17805 GCA_041586695.1 Thauera sp. | reverse complement strand
CGATGTCTGACGCTGAACCGGCGCAACGGGAAGAGGCGCGCATCAGGGTGTTCTTTGGCTTGTGGCCGGATGCCGTGACCGCGACTGCGCTGCACGGCCGCGGCCGCCACCTTCACGCGCGCTGTGGCGGCCGCGTCATGCGGCGCGATACGCTGCACCTGACGCTTGCCTTTCTCGGCGACGTGCCCGCGACCCGTCTCGAGGTGCTGAATCGCCTGGCCGCCCGCCTCAAGGGCGAGGCCTTCGACCTCGTGCTCGATCGCAGCGGCAGCTGGCAGAGGAATCGCATCGTCTGGCTGGCGCCCGCCACGATGCCGGCAGCGCTTGCGGCCTTGGTCAAGGCGCTTGCCGAAGCTCTGGGTGCGGCCGGCTTCCGCGTCGAGGCGCGCCCCTTTTCGCCGCATATCACCCTCTTGCGCAACGCGCATGCGGCGCCGTCGGACGATGCATTCGTGCCCTTGCGCTGGCGCGTGGGCGGCTTCGCGCTGGTGGCCTCCGAACGCCGGTCCGAAGGCGCGTGCTACCGGGTCCTGGGCCGCTGGCGTTTCCCGCGCTCACGCGCCGGGGTGCGGACCCGCGCTGAATTCGGGTAAAGGACATGAGAGCGGGGCGCCGAGCGCCCCGCTGCTGCTTGGGGCCGCTTGCGCGAACCCCGTCGTCTCCTGGAGGGAGACGCAGTCAAGATCAGAGATAGATCGCCGAACCCAGGCGTTCGGACAATTCCGGCTCGGGTGTCTTGGTGTAGTCCTTTTCGAAACGGTCGGTGATCAGCTGTGCCGTGGGGCCGTCGATAACGGTGTTGAGCATGCCCATGAAAGCCGGCGGCGCGACCAGAATGGCCCGCCTGTAGGAGTTTTTGGCACGGCCCTGATACAGCTGCTGTGCGATTTCCTGCGCAAAGATCTTGGCTTCATGCTCCTTGGGCTCGGTTTGCGGTCGCATCGTGCCGCCGCCGCCGCCGCCGCCGCCGTTCGCCCCCATGCTGCCGGGACGGTCGCTGACGAGGTCCGAGTTCTTGCGTCGACTCTCGGGGTGGATCAGTTCCTTGACCAGCGTCAGTCCCTTGTTCGGACCGAGGTTGGCGTATAGCTTCGCCAGGCTGGCGTTGGCAACCAGTATCCAGGTAATGGCCATGAGACACTCTCCGTTGCGTGAAGGGTAGCTGCCTCCGTGACAGTCGAGCGGGTGCAAAATCACGGGTGGCAGCAGTTCCAGCTTAGCCACTCGGAGCAGGACTGCCAATCGCGATCGTTGTCACACTGTGAAAATAGATCGCAGCAAATGAAGTCGACGTCGCCGCGCCCCGGCTCACGTGGCCCTCGTCACCGCACGCCTTTCAATATATTCCTATGGCAAGTCCGGTCGCGATCGCCTCGCCGAGCGCCTCTGCGTCGGAGAGGTCGTTTGTGGTGACTTCCCTGCGCACGATGAGCGCCTCCGCAACCGATTTCCAGCCATAGCCTAGGGCGATGCGGCCGATTTCGCGCACCGCGCCGGTGCCATCGTTGCCGGCGCTGACGAAGATCGCGAATGGCAGGCCGGTGAGCTTGCCCTCGCAGGGGTAGTAGGTGCGGTCGAAGAAGTCCTTCAGCGCGCCGGACATGTAGCCGAAATTCTCCGGCGTGCCCAGCAGCAGGCCGTCACAGGCCAGCAGGTCTTCGATGCCGGCGTCGAACGCGCGTTTCAGGACGGTGTCGGTCTCGCCCACCCGCTGCGCCCCGCGCAGCGTGGCCTGCGCCAGCCGGCCGGTGTTGCCCGACTGGGTGTGATAGACGATGAGCAGTCGCTTGAGCGCAGACATGGTAGGCGGCCGATGCAGGGTGGAGGGGGCAAGCCCCCTCCGGGTCAGGGAATGCGTTCGTTCGATGCCATCCGCGCTTCAGGGTTCGGCGCGCAGGCGACGTTCCCCTTCCGCCGGATCGACGCCGTAGTAGCGCACGAATTGCTCGTACACCGCGGGATAGTGAGCCTGCAGCAGGATCGGTGTCTCGAAGAATGCCTCCGAGGCCACGGCGAAGAATTCGCCCGGGTGTTCCGCACCATAGGGGTCGAGCGCGGTGTCGTGACCGGCGTCGACCCGTGCGCAGAAGTCATCGTAGGCCTCGCTCATGGCCTTCGCCCATGCGGCGCGCGACATGTGCGCGGGCAGCGGCGGGAAGCCGTCGACGCCGCCGTTCTCCATGTCGAGCTTGTGCGCGAATTCGTGGATCACCACGTTCACGCCGACCGGCTGGTGCGCGCCCTCGAACCACGACACCAATACCGGCCCGCCCTCCCAGGCTTCGCCCAGCACCTCGTCGTCGAATTCGTGCACGACGCCGGCCTCGTCCATTTCGTGCCGCGGGATCACGAAGTCGCCCGGGTACACCACGACGCCAACCCAGCCCCGGTAGGCGTGCAGGCCGATGTTCAAGACCGGCAGGCAGGCCTGCAGGGAGATGGCGAGCAGGATCTCGTCGGTGAGGGCGAGACCGCGGGCGCCGTGGAATTGCTTGTCGACGACGAATCGGCGCGCGAGCTCGCGCAGGCGAGGGCGATCGACTGGCGGCAGGAAATCGAGAAACGGAAGGCCGGCTTCGACCTTCGCCCACAACTCGTCGGCAACGGCGGCCGGTTCGCGTTCGAGGCCGAGCCAGTGCTTCAGTCTTCCGAGCATCGGCGTTCAGCGCGCCGGGCGCCGTGTGGTGAGGGCGATGCCGGCGAACACCAGGGCGATGCCGACGAAGTGGTACCAGTAGGGTCGTTCGCCGAGGAAAATGGCGGCGAGAATGGTCGCGAATACCGGCATCAGGTGGATGAACAGCGAACCGCGGGCGGGCCCGACCGCGGCCACGCCCGCGTTGTAGAAGACGTAGCCGAGAAAGCCCGGAAAGATGCCGGCGTAGAGGATGCCTGCGAACGCGGCGGACGTCAGGGTGGTCGTGCGGCCCGATGCCAGTTCCCAGGCGTAGGCCGGGGTCAGCGTCGCCAGGCCGACCACGGTAAGAGTCGCCAGCAACAGCATCGGATGCACCCCCTGCGGACGCCACTGCAGGCCGACGGTATACAGGCCCCAGACCGTAACTGCGCCGAGCATCCACAGGTCGCCGGTGTTGAGACCGAGGCCGAGCAGGGTGTCGAGGCTGCCGCGGCTGACGATGGCCGAGACGCCCACCAGGGAAAGCACGACGCCGGCGGCCTCGAGTCGGGTGAGGCGCTTGCCGAAGAACAGGAAGGCGAAGGCGATGGTGGCAATCGGGATGAAGGAGTTGAGCAGGGTCGCACTCGTGGCCGTGGTGTGCTGCAGGGCGAGATAGGCAAAGGTGTTGTAGCAGCCGACACCGAGAACGCCGAGGAACAGGACAGGTCGCCAGCTGGCGCGCAACGCCGGCCACTGCGCCTTCAGATGCGGCAGGGCGAACGGCAGCACGAGCGCCAGCGCAATCGTCCAGCGCCAGAAGGCGAGCGCGATCGGCGGCACGTCGGCGCGGACGCCACGACCCATGACCATGTTGCCGGACCAGAACAGCGCAGTCAGGGTAAGCAACAGATAGGGGTTGGTGGCGAGTCGCTTCATGGCTTGGAGCCTTGTCGTTTTGGTGGCGGGATGATCGCACAGTGCCGTCGCGTGTGACATCCGGTCGGGCTCGCGGCCGTGCCCGCAAGAGCCTGGCGCCGCCCGCCCGAGGCGGCATGCGGTGCGGGTGTTGTGGGATAATCCGAGTCATGGTTTCCGTCACCCACGCCATCGCCCACGGCGATACCGCAGCCCCCATCGATCTGCTCGCTGCGGGCCTCAGCGACAGCGAGCGCGCACGCATCGAGAGCGCGCTCGAATTCGCAGCGAGCCTTTACGAGGGCAAGACCCTCGGCACGGGCGAGGCGGCATGGACACACGCGCTGGGGGCGGCGCTGATCGCGGCCTCGCTGCGCCTGGACGCCGAAACGCGCATCGCCGCGCTGCTGTTCGCGGCCTTCGTCTATCTGGAAGATGCCGGCGCCGAGGTCGAATCCAGGTTCGGCGAGGCGGTGGCGGGCCTGGTGCGTGGCCTGCATCGCCTCAACGGCCTGCGCGTGATTACGCGCATGACGAGCACCGCCGTCGCACCGAACATTCGCGCTCAGGCCGAAGTGCTGCGCAAGATGTTGCTGGCGATGGTGGAGGACATCCGCGTCGTGCTGGTGCGGCTGGCCTCGCGCACCCAGACGCTACGGTATTACACCGAGGTCAAGGACGATGCGCGCATCGAAGTCGCGCGTGAAAGCCTGGATATCTATGCGCCGCTGGCCAACCGCCTGGGGGTATGGCAGCTCAAGTGGGAACTGGAGGATCTGTCCTTCCGCTTCATCGAGCCCGAGACCTACAAGCGCATCGCCAAGATGCTCGACGAGCGTCGCGTCGAGCGCGAGGAGTTCATCGCCAACGCGATCGGACGCCTGCGCGACGAACTCGCCGAGGTCGGCATCGCCGCCGAGGTCCAGGGCCGGCCCAAGCACATCTACAGCATCTACAACAAGATGCGGGCCAAACGTCTGGACTTCTCGCAGGTGTTCGACATCCGCGCCCTGCGCGTTCTCGTCGACGGGGTGAAGGACTGCTACACGGTGCTCGGCGTCGTGCACCAGATCTGGCAGCCGATCGCGAAGGAATTCGACGACTACATCACCAAGCCCAAGGGCAACAACTACCAGTCGCTGCATACCGCGGTGCTGGCTGGCGACGGTCGCGCGCTCGAGGTGCAGATTCGCACGCACGAAATGCACAGGCACGCGGAACTGGGGGTCGCAGCCCACTGGCGCTACAAGGAAGGTGCCAAGAGCGGCAGCGACTACGACGAGAAGATCGCCCTGCTGCGCAGCCTGCTGTCGTGGCGCGACGAGGTTGCCGACTCGGCGCAATGGATGGAGCAATACAAGCGTGCCTCGCTCGACGATACGCTGTACGTGCTTACGCCACAGGGACGGGTCATCGATCTGCCGCGCGGGGCGACGCCGGTCGATTTCGCCTACCGGCTGCACACCGAACTCGGTCATCACTGCCGCGGTGCCAAGGTCGACGGTCATCTGGTGCCGCTTAGCACCCGCCTGGAGAACGGCCAGACGGTCGAGATCAGTGCGGTCAAGGAGGGCGGGCCCTCGCGTGACTGGCTGGATACTCGGCAGGGCTACGTCGCCACGACGCGTGCGCGGAACAAGATCAAGCAGTACTTCGCCCAACTCGACGAGGAGGATCTGCTCTCGCGCGGGCGCAGCTTCGTCGCCAAGGAGTTGCAGCGCGATGGGCACACCCATGCCAACATCGACGGCCTGGCCGAGCGCATGGGCTTCGGCAATGCCGAGGGGCTCTACCTCGCCGCCGGTCGGGGCGAGGTCGGACCGCGCGCGGTGCAGATGGCCCTGCGTGCAGGCGACGCGCCGGCCGAGGCTGCCGAGCCGGGCTTCGCCGTCAGCCGCAGCCGCTCGGGCGACAATACCGACAAGATCCTCATCGGCGGCGTCGGCAAGCTCATGACATCGCTGTCGCGCTGCTGCAAGCCGGCGCCGCCCGATGCCATCGAAGGTTTCGTCACGCGCGGACGCGGCATCTCCATCCACCGGGTGGACTGCCAGGACTTCCAACACCTCGTCGAACAGCACCCAGAGCGCGTCATCGCCGCCGAATGGGGCGATCAGGCCTTCCAGGACAAGCAGGCGATGTACCAGGTCGAGATCGCCGTGCAGGCCGGTGACCGTCAGGGCCTGCTGCGGGACATCTCGGACGTGCTTTCGCGCGAAAAGCTAAACGTCATCGCGGTCAACACCCTCAGCAAGAAGGGCACGGCTCACATGCGCTTCACCATGGAAGTCGGCGGCGTCACCCAGGTGCAGCGGGCGATCACGCTGATCCGCGAGGTGCCGGGAGTGCTCGACGCTCAGCGCAGATAGGCGCCCGACGGGCGGCGGCGCCGTCCGCTTGCATCGGCCACCTCTTCAGCTTGCCGCGGCCAGTTCCTGCAGCAGGATCACCTGCGCCGCCCGTCGCGTGCCGCGGTGATGCTTGCGCTTGTAGCGCCCATTCGGAAGCATCTCCCAGGCTTGGCAGTTGTCGCCCAGGTAGGGCCGCAGGCCTTCCTTCATGACGCGGCGCTTGAGGCGGGCATCGAGTACCGGGAAGGCGATCTCGATGCGGCCGAAGAAGTTGCGCCCCATCCAGTCGGCGCTCGACAGGTACATCGCCTGCTCGCCGTCGTCGTGGAAGTGGAAGACCCGGGTGTGCTCGAGGAAGCGGCCGATGATCGAGCGCACGCGGATGTTCTCGGACAACCCGGGGACGCCGGGGCGCAGCGCACAAGGGCCACGGATGATCAGGTCGACCTCGACGCCCGCCTGCGAAGCTTCGTACAGCGCCTCGATCGTTTCGGGCTCGAGCAGTGCGTTCATCTTCGCGATGATGCGGCCGCGACGGCCTTCACGCGCAATCTCGGCCTCGCGCTTGATTGCCGTGACTACATTGGCCTGGAGCGAGAACGGTGCCTGCCACAGGTGCCGCAGCTGGGTCGCCTGGCCCAGACCGGTGAGCTGCTTGAACACGGTGGCGACGTCCCGGCCGATCTCCTCGTTGCTGGTGAGCAGGCCGAAGTCGGTGTAGAAGCGGGTGGTGCGCGGATGGTAGTTGCCGGTGCCGAGGTGCACATAGCGGCGCAGGCCGTTCTCCTCGCGGCGCACCACCATCAGCAGCTTGGCGTGGGTCTTGTAGCCGAACACGCCGTACACCACGTGCGCGCCGACTTCCTCCAGCCGGTTGGCCCAGGTGATGTTGGCCTCCTCGTCGAAGCGGGCCATCAGCTCCAGCACCACGGTGACTTCCTTGCCCTTCTGCGCCGCGCGCACGAGATGCTCCATCAGCACCGAGTCGGTACCGGTGCGGTAGACCGTCATCTTGATCGCCAGCACCTGGGGGTCGTCGGCCGCGGCGCGCAGCAGGTCGATGACCGGGGCGAAGCTCTGGAACGGGTGGTGCAGCAGGACGTCCTGGTTGCGCAGCGTGTTGAATATCTGCCGGCGCCGCTCCATCGACTTGGGCGTGCCAGGTACGAATGGCGTGTACTTGAGGTCGGGCCGGTCGACCCAGTCCGGCACCTGCATCAGTCGCACCAGGTTCACGATGCCCGGTGTCTGGTACAGATCGTCGGCATTGAGATGAAAGTGCTGGAGGAGGAAGGCGGCCATCTCGTCGGAGCAGCTGTCCGCGACCTCGAGTCGCACGGCGTCGCCGAAGTGGCGCTGCTGCAATTCGCCCTTCAGCGTCGCGCGCAGATCCTTGACCTCTTCCTCATCCACGAACAGGTCCGAATTGCGCGTGACGCGAAACTGGTAGCAGCCTATCACCTGCATCCCGGAGAAAAGCTCGCCGACGTGGTCGTGCAGCACCGAACTGAGAAAGACGAAGGAATACTCCTGGTCGCATATTTCGCGCGGCAGGCGGATCACGCGCGGCAACGCACGTGGAGCCTGGACGATGGCCGCACCGGAATCTCGGCCAAAGGCGTCGCGCCCCTCGAGTTCGACGGCGAAGTTGAGGCTCTTGTTCAGCACGCGCGGGAACGGGTGCGCCGGATCCAGCCCGATCGGGGTTAGCACCGGCATCACTTCACGCAGGAAGTACTGGCGAATCCACTTGCGCTGGTCCTCGGTCCACAGGCCGCGGCGCAGGAAGGCGACGCCTTCCTTTTCGAGCGCGGGCAGGATGTCGTCGTTGAGGAGGGCGTATTTCTCGGCGATGATCTCGTGCACCTCGTCGCTGACCAACTCGAGCAGGTCGGGCGGGGAAATTCCGTCGTTGCCGGTCTTGCGGCTGCCGATGCGGATCTGTTCCTTGATGCCGGCGACGCGGACCTCGAAGAACTCGTCGAGATTGCTCGATACGATGCAGAGGAAACGGAGGCGCTCGAGCAGCGGAACGGTCGGGTCGGCCGCCTGCGCCAGGACACGGCGCTGGAACTGCAGCAAGGACAGCTCACGGTTGATGAAGTGGTCGGTCGGGTAGGTCTGTGCGTTTTTGCGGGGGTACATGTGCTGTCCGGTGCTGAGGCTGCAATCATTATGTGACATTTTCTTTGCGGCTTGATGACAAGCGACAAGGGCAAACATGCCGCAGCGCACGGCGCCGGGCGGCATCGGATCAAACCCATCGCGGCCGCTAGGGGCTCGTGACGCGATGCTAGAATCACCCGTACCGGCGCGCTGCGCGTCTCCCAAATGTAGATGATCATGAGAGAACGGATAGCAGCGATCGACCTCGGTTCCAACAGTTTTCGCCTTCAGGTCGGGCGAATCGTCAATGACCAGATCTACCCGCTGGATGGTCTGAAGGAAGCGGTCAGGCTTGCAGCCGGCCTGTCGCCGGAGAAGATGCTCGACCTTGCATCGCAGCAGCGTGGGGTGGCCGCACTGCAGCGCTTTCACGAGCGTCTGCACGATTTCAAGCCCGATGCGGTGCGGGCCGTGGCGACGAACACCCTGCGCGTGGCCAAGAACGCGCCCGAGTTCCTGATCCGGGCCGAAGCCGCGCTCGGTTTTCCCATCGAGGTGATCGCCGGGCGCGAGGAGGCGCGGCTGATCTACGTGGGCGTGGCGCATACCTTGCCCGACCCGCACCGACAGCAACTGGTGGTCGACATCGGCGGCGGTTCCACCGAGTTCGTGATCGGCAAGAGCTTCGATCCGATCCTGCTCGAATCGCGCTACATGGGCTGCGTGGGCTTCAGCCTGCGCTTCTTCCCCGACGGCAAGATCGACAGGCGTAGCCTGAAGGAGGCCGAACTGGCCGCCCGGCGCGAACTGCAGACCATCGTGCAGGCTTACCGCGAAGCCGGGTGGGAGGAGGCTGTGGGTTCGAGCGGCAGTGCCAAGGCCCTGGTCGAAATCCTCGAGCAGAACGGATTGTCGCGAGGCGGCATCACCCGCAGCGGGCTGGAGCAACTCAAAGGCATGCTGCTGCGCGCCGGCAGCATCGACAACCTCGACCTCGCGGGCCTCAAGGGCGACCGCCTGCCGGTGATCCTCGGCGGCTTCGCCATCATGAGCGCGATCTTCAAGGAGTTCGATCTGGATCACATGGTGTTCTCCGAAGGCGCGCTGCGACTCGGCGTGCTCTACGACCTGCTTGGTCGCTATCATCATCACGATCTTCGCGATGCCACGGTGACGGCTTTCGTGCGGCGCTACAACGTGGACCTCAAGCAGGCGCACCAGGTTGCGGACACGGCCGCGAGCCTGCTGCTCCAGCTCGAACCGAGTGCGGCCGACCCGGAGCACCTCGACGCCCGCTTCCTGCGCTGGGCGGCAATGCTGCACGAGATCGGGGTGTCGGTCGCGCATTCCAGCTATCACAAGCACAGCGCGTACATCCTTGCCAATGCCGACATGCCCGGCTTCTCGCGCATGGACCAGGGGCGGCTCGCGCGCCTGGTGCTGGCACATCGCGGCAAGCTCGAGCGCGTGGCCTCCATCGACGCAGCCAGCCCGGACTGGCTGCTGATCGCCTGCCTGCGGCTGGCCGTGGTCATCCATCGTGCGCGCGACGCGCGCGGCACCCCACCGCTGACGATGCGACGCGAAGGTCGGGGCTTCTCGGTCAATACGCCCGCCGGCTGGTTGCAGAAGCTGCCCCTCACCGCGGCCGCGCTCAACGAGGAGCAGAGGCAGTGGATGTCGGTGGGCAGGGGACTCTACGTCCGGTCGGCCGGCGTGAAGGCAGCGGTGGCCTGATTGGAGATCGCGCGCGGCGGGCGGCAGGGCGCGCCAGAGGTTCGGCTCGACGGAGTGAAGGGCGTGCTGCAGGTGTCAGGGGACTGGACCTTGCGGGCTTTGTCGGGTCGCATCGGCGCGATTCGAACGGGCCTCGCCTCGGCGCCTGAACACTCGCAATGGAAACTCGACGGGCTCGAACGCCTCGACAGCTTCGGCGCAGTCCTGCTGTGGCGTGCCTGGGGCGGGCGCTGGCCGCAGCAGCTGTCGATCGCCGACGAGCATCGTGCGGCAATCGAGCGGATAGCCCAGAGCACTCAGCGGCCTTTGCCGCGGCTGCCGGCCTTCACCGCGCTCGATGCACTGGCCTTGCTCGGCGCTGCCTTGCTCGGCCTGAGTGCGCACGTCTCCGCCTTCATCGCGCTGTTCGGCCAGTTGTGCCTCGATATGATGCACGTCCTGCGCCATCCGCGTGACTGGCCGCTGCTCGAGATCTCGGCCAACATTCACAAGGTCGGCGTCAAGGCGATGCCGGTTACCGCCTTGGTCGGCTTCCTCATCGGCGTCGTGCTGTCCTACCTTTCTGCACTGCAGCTCAAGGCCTTTGGCGCCGACGTGTTCATCGTCAATATCCTCGGGCTCGGCATCGTCCGCGAACTCGGACCGGTGCTTGTGTCCGTGCTGGTGGCCGGTCGTTCGGGTTCGGCAATGACGGCGCAGCTCGGCGTGATGCGCGTCACCGAGGAGATCGACGCGCTGGCCGCGATGGGCGTATCGCGCACGCAGCGCCTGGTCCTGCCAAAAGTGCTGGCACTGTCTCTGGCGATGCCCTTGCTGGTACTGTGGACCTCGTCGGTGGCGCTTTTCGGCGGCTGGGTGTCGGCATGGATCGAACTCGATCTGTCGTTCGCCTTCTTCGTCCAGACCCTGCCCGAAGCGGTCCCGATCGCGAACGTCTATATCGGCTTGTCCAAGGGTGCGGTATTCGGCCTGCTGATCGCGTTGATCGCCTGCCATTTCGGCCTGCGCGTGAAGCCCAACACCGAAAGCCTGTCGTCGAACACCACGGCCTCGGTCGTGTCGGCGATCACCTTGGTGATCCTGGTCGATGCGATTTTCGCCATCGCGACGCGCTCGATCGGGATTCCCGGATGAGCATGGTTCCAGGGGCCGCGCCGGTCGTTTCGCTGCAGGGCATCGTCACCCGCTTCGGCAAGAACGTGGTGCATGATGGGCTCGATCTGGACATCGCGGGCGGCGAGATCGTTGCCCTCGTCGGTGGCTCTGGCAGCGGCAAGACGACGCTGCTGCGGCACATCATCGGCCTCACCGAGCCGGCTGCCGGCGAGGTGCGGCTGTTCGGGGAAGGGCTGCGCGCCGGCTCGGCCCGCGAGCGCATCGCGCGTCAACGCCGCTTCGGCGTGCTGTTCCAGCAGGGGGCGCTGTTCTCGGCGTTCAGCGTGGGCGAGAATGTCGGCTTTCCCATCAAGGAGCTCGGCGTTGCCACCGCCAATGAGATCCGGGACCTGGTGGCGCTCAAGCTGGCGATGGTCGAGATGGAGCCGGAACATGCGCTGCTGATGCCGGCAGAGCTCTCAGGCGGCATGATCAAGCGCGCAGCGCTGGCGCGTGCGCTGGCGCTCGAGCCCGAACTGCTTTTGCTCGACGAACCCACCGCCGGCCTGGACCCTGACCGCAGCGCGGCCTTCGTGCGCCTGATCCTGTCGCTGCGCAGGCAACTCGGCCTGACCGTGGTGCTGGTCACGCACGACCTCGACACCATTGCGGCGCTGGCGAGCAAGGTTGCGGTGCTGGCCGAGCGGAAGATTCTGAGTTACGCCGCCCTGGAAGAGACGATGCAGGTGGAACATCCCTTCATCGATCGTTTCTTCCATGGCGAGCACGGCCGAAGGGCGCTGGCCCGGGCCAAGGGGGAAAGCTGAGATGGAAAATCGAGCACACGCGCTGGCTGCCGGGCTGTTTGCACTGGTCCTTGGTGCCGGCCTCGTGGTCGCTTTGTGGTGGTTCTCGCAGGAACGTGAGCCGATGCGCGAGATCGTGCTGGTCGCGCGTAGCGACGTGAATGGGCTCGGCCAGCAATCGCGGGTGCGGTATCGCGGCCTGGCGGTCGGAAACGTCACCCAGATCCGCATCGACCCCGAGGATCCCCTGAATATTCTGGTGCGGATCCAGGTGGCCGAGAATCTGCCGATCACGCGCGGCACCCGGGCCTCCCTGGGTAGCTTGGGTGTGACCGGCCTCTCCTTCGTGCAACTCGACGACCAGGGCGCGGATCCGACGCCCTTGACCGGTGTCGATGGGCAATTGCCGCGCATCGCGCTCGAGGCGGGCCTGATGAGCCAGGTCACCGACCGCGCCCTCGAGGCCGTGGAGCAGTTCCGCAGCGTGGCGACGCGGATTTCCGACGCGTTCGACGAGGACAGTGCGAAGCGCTTTCGGCAGACACTTGCGCGACTGGAGTCGGCGGCCGTGGGTATGGACCAGAGTTTCGCCGAAGCGCCACGCACGCTGGAGGCGATCCGCAGCGTATTCAGCCCGAAGAACGTTGCGCGGATCTCGGCAACGCTCGCCAGTCTCGAGCGCACCAGTGCCGAGGCCGCACCGGCGATGGCCGAGTTGCGCGGCCTGCTCGTGCGTGTCGACAAGATGGCGCAGCGCGTGGACCAGGCAGCTGCGAACGCCGGCGACAGCTTGATCGACGGCACGCTGCCGCAGCTCAACGAACTTCTGCGCGATCTCACCAACACTTCGCGGCGCGTCGGGCGGCTGATCGAGGAATTCGAAACCACCCCGCAACTCCTGCTTACCGGCCGCGCCGAACACCAGCCCGGCCCGGGCGAGGCCGGGTTCGGTGACGCCCGACCCTGATTGCGGACAACGAATGCGGACACACTTCATGAACCGATCGAGCATGCCCGGACTGGCTCGTTCCATCCTTGCCGGCGTCACCGCCGCAGCCCTGTTGAGCGGCTGCGGGGCGATTCAGATTCAGCCGAAAGCGGTCGCCGCCTATGATCTCGGACTGTCGGAGCGGCAGGCTCTCGCGGCCGAGCTGACACCTGCTCAGATCGAAGTGGTCACGCCACCTTGGTTGACCGCCAGCGCGATGCAGTATCGCCTCGCCTGGGACCAACCCGAGCGTCGCCGCGCTTTTGCGGAGAGCCGGTGGGTTGCGCTGCCGGCCGACCTGCTGGTGCTGGCGCTCGATCGCGCCTTGCTTGCGGGCAATGGCAGCGGGCGCTGCCGGCTCCGCATCGAACTCGACGAGTTCGTGCAGGTCTTCGACAGTGCAGAACGCAGCGCCGTCGAGATCGTCGTCCGCGCGGGGATGCTGACCGCTCGCAGCGACTCCCCATTCGCCCGCCGCGAGTTCCGCGTGACCGAACCGGCGCCGTCGGCCGATGCACTGGGGGGAGTGGCTGCGTACCGGGTCGCGGTGGGTCGCCTCGCCGGTGAGCTGGCGGACTGGATCGTAGACCTTGACCGGGCGACGGAGCAGGGCTTGAATACCGAAGGGCGCTGCGGGGGCTGAGTACGCGCGTTTGACGAACACGACAATGATTCGAACAAAAAGGGAGCGGAAATGAGCGAGACAAAGCAGTCACCCTACGATAAGGGCCTCGAGAAGAACGCCGCCAACTACGTGCCGCTGACGCCGCTGACGTTCGTCGAACGCAGCGCCTACGTCTATCCGGATCGCGTCGCCGTCATCCACGGCAAGCGCCGCTACTCTTGGGGCGAGACCTACGCGCGCTGTCGCCGGCTGGGCTCGGCGCTCAAGCAGCTCGGTGTGGGCAAGGGCGATACCGTCGCGGCGGTGCTCAACAACACGCCGGAAATGTTCGAGTGTCATTTCGGTGTACCTGCCTGCGGCGCGGTGCTCACCACCCTCAATACGCGCCTCGATCCCGAGGCGATCGCCTTCATCCTCAACCATGCCGAAGCGCGGGTGCTGATCACCGACCGCGAATATTCCCGTATGGTCAAGAAGGCCATCGAACTGGCGAAGCGCCCGGACATGATCGTCATCGACGTCGATGAGCCCGAGTACACGGGGCCGGGCGAGCGTGTCGGCAGCCTGGAGTACGAGGCCTTCATCGCCGGCGGGAGCCCGGAGTTCGTCTTCGAGCAACCGGCGGACGAATGGGACGCGATCTCGCTGAACTACACGTCGGGCACTACCGGCAACCCCAAGGGCGTGGTCTATCACCACCGCGGGGCCTACCTGAACTCGATGTCGAACATCATTTCCTGGGGGATGCCGCCGCATTCGGTGTACCTGTGGACGCTGCCGATGTTCCACTGCAACGGCTGGTGTTTCGCATGGACGATGGCGGCCAATGCCGGGGTGAACGTGTGCCTGCGGCGGGTCGATCCGCGTCTGATCTTCGACATGATCCGCGAGCACGGCGTCTCGCACTACTGTGGTGCGCCGATCGTGCACTCGATGCTCGCCAATGCACCGGAGGAATGGCGCAAGGGCATCGAGCACAAGGTATCCGGGCTGGTTGCCGCGGCACCGCCGCCGGCTGCGGTCATCGAGGGCATGGCGAGGATCGGGTTCGACGTCACCCATGTCTACGGCCTCACGGAAACCTACGGACCTGCGGCGGTCTGCGCCAAGCACGACGAGTGGAGGAATCTGCCGCTGGCCGAACAGGTGACCCTGAACGGCCGCCAGGGCGTGCGCTACCACGCGCAGGAAGGGATCACGGTGATGGACCCCGAGAACATGAAGCCGGTGCCTTGGGACGGCGAGACCATGGGCGAGATCATGTTCCGCGGCAACCTGGTGATGAAGGGCTACCTCAAGAACGAGGCCGCCACTCGGGAGTCCGTCCGTGGCGGCTGGTACCACACCGGCGACCTCGCCGTGATGCAACCCGACGGATACGTCAAGATCAAGGACCGTTCCAAGGACGTCATCATCTCCGGGGGTGAGAACATCTCGTCGATCGAGGTCGAGGATGCGCTTTACAAGCACCCGGCCGTGATGGCCGCCGCCGTGGTGGCACTGCCCGACGAGAAGTGGGGGGAGGTACCCTGCGCCTACGTCGAACTGCGTGATGGGGCGGAGGTGACGGCCGAGGCCATTATCGCCCATTGCCGCGAGCACCTGGCGGGCTTCAAGGTGCCCAAGAAGGTCGTCTTCTGCGAACTGCCGAAAACCTCGACCGGCAAGATCCAGAAGTTCGTGCTGCGCGAACGCGCCCGGTCGGCCGCCTCATTCGATTGAGCGGCGCCGGGTTGGCCCACATCCGCCGATGGCCACCCGCGCATCAACGGGTTACCATGGACTGCCGTTTACGTTAACGGAAGTCGCGAATCCAACAACCGGAGGATATCCATGAGTGCCGTTCCCCGCCCTGAGAATGAACCGATGCTGCTGCGCCACGACGACAGGGGAGTGACCACGCTTACACTGAACCGGCCGCAGCAGTTCAATTCCCTGTCGAGCGCGATGCTCGAGGCATTGATTGCGGCAATCGACGAGATCGCCGCGGACGACAGCGTGCGCGCACTCGTTCTGGCTGGCGAGGGCAGGGCCTTCTGCGCGGGGCACGATCTCAAGGAAATGCGTGGTAACCATACGCTCGCATTCCAGCAGCAGCTGTTCCGGCTGTGCGGCAGGTTCATGATGAAGCTCACCGAGCTTCCGCAACCGGTGATCGCACGCGTGCATGGCATTGCGACGGCAGCGGGCTGCCAGCTGGTGTCGATGTGCGACCTGGCGGTGGCCGCCGACGTGGCGCGCTTTGCGGTCTCGGGCATCAACGTGGGCCTGTTCTGCTCGACGCCGAGCGTCGGCCTGTCGCGCAACATGGGCCGCAAGCAAGCATTCGAAATGCTGGTCACGGGGGATTTCATTGACGCCCACGAGGCCCAGCGTCGTGGGCTCGTGAATCGCGTCGTGGCGCTTGAGCATCTCGATGACGAAGTCGCGAAACTGGCGGCATCGATCGTCGCCAAGTCTCCGGTGGCGGTCCGAATGGGCAAGCAGATGTTTTACCGCCAGCTCGAGATGGGGCTGGACGCGGCCTATCAGATGGCATCGGAAACGATGGCCTGCAACATGATGAGCGAGGACGCAGCAGAGGGCATCGACGCTTTCATCGCCAAGCGCACGCCGCAGTGGAAGGGGCGCTAGGCTGAGCGTTGCCGCCTCCTGCGGGGGGCGGGGCGGTGTCCCCAGGACTTGATGATGTTGATAGATACCCACATCCACCTGGATGCTGCCGAATTCGATCCCGACCGTGAGGCCCTGATCGCTGCCGCGCGCTCGGCCGGTGTCGGCGGTTTCGTCGTACCCGCAGTGGAGGTGGCCAACTTCGACGCGGTTGCCGCACTGTCGGCGCGCAATCCGGACATCCATCATGCCTATGGCATCCACCCGCTCTATGTCATGGGTGCGCATGAGGAGGATCTGGACCGTCTCGATGAACGACTCGCATCCGGCGATGCGATCGCGGTGGGCGAGATCGGGCTCGACCGGTTCGTCAAGGACGTCGACCCCGCGGTGCAGGAGCATTTCTACGTCGCCCAACTAAAACTTGCCCGCAAGCACGGACTGCCAGTCATCCTGCACGTGCGCCGGGCGGTGGACGCAATCCTGAAACAGTTGCGGCGAATCGAGGTGCCCGGTGGGATCGCCCATGCGTTCAATGGCAGCCGCCAGCAGGCTGACATCTTCATGGCGCTCGGTTTCAAGCTCGGCTTCGGCGGTTCGATGACCTTTTCCGGCTCTACCCGAATCCGCGAGCTCGCCGCCACCTTGCCGGCGTCCGCCGTCGTGCTCGAAACCGACGCGCCCGACATTCCGCCGGAATGGGCCCAGCGGGGGCGTAACGAACCGGCCAACATCGCTCGCTATGCGCAGTTCCTGGCCCGGCTGCGCGGCGTCACTCCGGAGGAGATCGTGGTGGCGACCGCGAAGAACGCTTTCGCCGCGCTACCCAGACTGAAGCATCGGGCCTGACTCAGGCTGGGTGCGTGGCGCTGGGGGCGGTGCCGAGCGCGCGATCAGGTCGGCGATGTCGCGCTTGAGTCGTTCGACGTCGCTGTCGAACTTGTCGTAGATCATCAATGAGATGCCGAACACATAGGCATAGAGAAGCATGCAGCGGCTCGACGCCTCCTCCATCGGCACACCACAGGCGAGAAACAGCTCGCGCGCGCAGCGCAGGCGTACATCGTCGACCTCGGCGACGATGGCCTCTGCCTCCGCGTCCCGTCGTGCCCAGTCGCGCACGGCCAGTTCGATCAGGATGCCGCGCCGGCTCTTGCTTGCGCTGTAGACATCGATGACGTGATAGATCTGCTCCAGTTCTCGGCCGGGCTGGGCTCGCGTCTGCTTGATGATGTCACGCAGGCGTCCTTCCTTCCACTGCCGCAACAGTGCCAGCAGCAGATCCCGGCGGTCCTGGAAATGCCAGTAGAAGCTGCCTTTGGTTACCTTCAGGCGCTTGGCGAGCACTTCCACGCGCAAGCCGGCGATGCCTTCGTCGGCAAGCACCTCGATCGCGGCGATGATCCAGCTCGTGCGGTCGAGCTGACTGCGGGGTTTCTTTGGCGTGTTTTCCATACGGACTAGTATTGACGATTTGCGAACCATACGCTACCGTATGTCGGCATGCTCTTGCGGATGGCACGAGGACGCCCTTTCGGGCACCTGAGTGCGGATTTGCTGCGGCGATGACATAATCACCGGGATCGGTCGCTTCGAACCGGTCTGGAGATATTCCAAAAAATATAAGGAGCGCGGCACTGTGAAGATTCTTGTTCCGGTAAAACGTGTGGTCGACTACAACGTCAAGGTACGCGTCAAGGCTGACGGTAGTGGCGTGGATATCGCCAACGTCAAGATGAGCATGAACCCGTTCGACGAGATCGCGGTGGAAGAGGCGGTGCGCCTGAAGGAAGCGGGCGTGGCCACGGAAGTCGTGGCGGTGAGCTGCGGCGTGACGGCCTGCCAGGAGACCTTGCGCGCGGCGATGGCGATCGGCGCCGACCGCGGCATCCTGGTCGAGACCGATGTCGAGCTGCAGCCGCTGGCGGTGGCCAAGCTGTTGAAAGCGG